>DATNKQ010000591.1:0-4887 GCA_035603315.1 Thermoanaerobaculia bacterium | reverse complement strand
CATGAGCACGTAGTTGGGCGTCGGCATGGTGGCCGGCCCGGGCGTCGGCACCGCCACCGTGGCCACCAGGACTTGATGGTTGGTGAACGTCGGCGGGAAGAGGGGGATGGGCGTCAGGCCGGCGGGATTGAGCCGCGCCGTCCGCGTGACCTCCTTGAACACGTTGGCCCCCACGCCGTCGAAGAACAGGTGCGCCGCGAGCTGCGCCTGGAGGCCCGCGCAGTAGCCCTGGTTCAAGGCGAGCACCTGCGGGTTGTTGCTGAACAGCATCCCTTCCCAGGGGAAGATGCCGTCGTAATCGCCCGGGTGGGCGTTGGCGATCGCGATGGCGAGGATGCCGCCCAGGGAGGCGCCGCCGGCGACGATCTTCGTCCCGGGGTGGAGCGTCTCGATCTGCGAGCGGACGAACGTGATGTCGTCCACCTCGGACTGCAGGTCCCAGCCCGCCATGACCGAGCAGTCGAGGACGCGTGCTTCGCACGTCCCGGCCGGGATCCCTTCGAAGCGCGGCGAGTAGCCGTAGACGTCGAAGCCGCGCTCGGCGAAGTATTCGGCGAGCGAGGTGCCGGCCGCGTCGTTCGCATCGCGCTGCTCGTAGAACGCGAACGTGCTCCCCAGCGGGGGCAGGAAGAGGATCGAGCCGCGCGCCCCGTCCTGCTCCTCCTTGGTCACCCGCACCATCTTGAACCGGTCGAGGGAATGGCTGCCGGCCTGGACCGTGTACTCGGTGCGCACGAAGCCGGCGCTGCGGCTCACCGCCGTGCCCGTGATCTGGTAGGGACCGGATGCGCCGGCGCTGCCGGGTGCGAGGGCGGCGATGCCGGCGGCGAGCCAAACGAGGATACGAAAACGGATTTTCATGGCGGACCTCCCTGGAAGGGGGGACCGGCGAAGAGCCGCCCCCCCTATCTCCAAGGTGCCCGCCACGCTTTTTGTTGCGCATCTTGCGCGGCGTGATCGTGAACATCCCGAAGGCGATGCCGAGCTCGATGCCGGAGCCGTGGCCGGCGAGGGCGAGCGAGATGTCGCACTTGGTGACGACGCCCGCCTCGGCCGACTTCCCGGCGCCCGCGGAGGCGCCCCCCGAGACGTAGGTGCCGAAGATCGAATCGGCTGGCACCTGGCAGATTCTATGACGACAGGGAAGGTGCCTGCGAAATGCAGACCGACGCCAAGGAACCGGCGCCGATAGGTGACCGCGGGTTGGCGGAACCGGCGTGATTCGGAGCGTGTCATATGGCGCGGTCCACCGGCCCACTCAATGGGCGAGCCGGGGTTTGGTCCTGGCCCATTCCAAAGGAGTAGGCGATGCGACCTCTCACGTATCTCGCTCTCTGCGGAGCCGCCGCGGCTCTGCTGGCCGGAAAGGTCCCGTCCGCGCTCGGGGAACAGCAGCTGACTTCGGGGCCGGGAGCCAAGCAAACCTCGATCAATTTCGCGCGCAATGTCGTGGCGGGTCCGGCCGGTCAGGTCCAGGTGATCTGGTTCGACGACCGCTCCGGGGTCGCGCAGGTCTACACCAAGCGCTCGTTGGACAGCGGGAACACCTGGAGCCCCGAGATCCAACTATCCCAAACCGGGGTACGGAGCGAGCAGCCGGCCCTCGCACGCTCCGGACGCCACATCTATGCGGCGTGGCACGCCTACCTGCCTAGCGGGCCGGGAATCATCCTCCGGCGCTCGGCCGACGGTGGCGCCAAGTGGGGGCCGGGGGTGCCGCTGGGGGCCGGCGCCTTCCCCTCCGTGGCCGCGTCAGGTCCCCGGGTGCGGGTGGTGTGGAGCGACCGCCGGGAAGGGGAGGCCGAAGTCTACACCCGTGGCTCCGCCGACGCCGCGGCCACCTGGGACTCCGAGGTCCGCTTGTCCGACGTGCCCGACGAATCGTGGGTGCCGACCGTCGAGCTGTCGGGAGAGCGGGCCTACGTCGGATGGGTGGACTACCGGGACGGCAACGAGGAGGAGTACTTCCGCAGCTCCAGGGACGGCGGCGCCACCTGGGAGCCGACGGTGCGCCTGACCGCGAATCCCGCCGATTCGTGGGCGCCATCGATCGCCGCCGCGGGCGAGGCGCTACGGCTGGCCTGGTTCGACCGCCGGGACTCTGGGGTGAGCGATGCCGATGTCGAGCGCAAGCTCAACGAGGCCCTCAACCTGCTCGGCCTGCCCGCGCCGCCGCCGCCGCCGCGCGACCCGGCGGTCTACTACCTGCCGGACTTCATGGCGCGGGTGCAGGCGAAACTCCAGGCCATCGAGACGAGCGCGCCGGACTGGGTGGCGCACGGGGGCGACCCCGCCCGGCTGGAGGCGCTGCTGCAGCAGTTCCAGGCCCTGATGACGACCTGGACCTATTCCTGGGAGATCTACCTCAAGCGATCGGCCGACGGCGGCGCCACCTGGGGTCCGGACGTGCGGCTGACCTTCGCTCCCGGTCCCTCGATGCGTCCGTCGATCGCCGCCGCCGGCCGGAAGGTCAACCTGGTCTGGTGCGACGGCCGGGACGGCGAGTCGCAGGTCTATTTCAAGCGTTCGGCGGATGGTGGAGCGACCTGGGGTCCAGACGTGCGCCTCACCGCGAGCCCCGGCAATCCGCTCGGCGATTCCATGCATCCCTCGCTCGCCATGGGCGCTGACGGCACTGCCTACGTGGTGTGGACCGACCGCCGAAGCGGCACTCCCGAGATCTATTTCCAGCGCCTCGGCCCGAAGTAGCTGGAAGCGATCTCTAGCCGACGCCCTGTCTGGATCGGCGGCGCAGCACGCCTACAGCCGCGAGCATCAGGAGCGTGGCAAGCAGCACGGCTCCCTCTTTCGAGAGGGCCGGGACCTGTACGACGGAGAGGGGTAGCCCGGTGATCGTCAGGCTCACGGGGGCACCGGCGCCGAGGGAATCGCTGACGGTTAAAGGTCGAATGGACCCAGGGCTATAAATTGATAGGTTAATTCCATTGTATCACCTGGATCGTGAAATTGCAAGCTTTCCACTAAGAACTTAAAGGCGGTGGCGGAAAACCAGCGGTACAGATTTGTGAGGAGGTGGCCTCTGCCGTCAGCCCTTGCCCGTCAGCCGCACGATCACCTCGACGCGGGTGCCGTCTTTGGGCAGGAGGTCCAGGCGGGGCCGGAAGCGGGCGGGGTCGCGGACGTAGTCGCGGACGGTGTAGCGGGCGTTGCCGAGCTTGCTGCCCGGGCAGGAGTAGAGGCAGACGATACAGCCGGAGTGCCAGCGGGGGATGTTGGCGCGATGGCCGCCCAAGCGGAGCTCGACGCCGCGGCCTCCATGGTCCTCGAGGAGGTCGGCGAGCGGCAGCGGGCGGGGCTGGCCGGGCAGGCGGACGAGGACCTCGACCGGCGGCCCCTGGATCACCGCGTCGGCGGCGGCGCTCTTGGCGTCCCCCCTCTCGTCCCAGGTCGCCATGCCGAGGGCGTCGCCGGGCCGGGCGCCCAGCGCCTCCAGGGCGTCCAGCACCTGGACGTCGGTGACGTCGGCGCGCAGGAGGGCCGCCCCCGCCGCGCCGCCGCCCCGCCAGACGACGGCGTGATAGCCGGGCATCGCCCAGCGGCTTGCAAAGCCTGCGGTGTGGACGGTGGCGGGGAACGAGATGTCGGTGGCCGAGAGGCGCGTCACCCGGCCCGGCGGCTCGCCATGATTGCCGCCGGCGCAGGCGACCGCCGCCGTGATCGCTCCCACGACGGCGGCCGCGCCGACGATCCCCGCTCCCCAGCCGGCGCGCATGCTGCCGCTACTTCGCCGCCTTGGCCTCGTCCTGCTTGTTCGATTCGATCGAGATGGTGATCTTGACGTCGTCGCCGAGCATCGTGCCGCCGGCGTCGAGGACGCGGTTCCACTGCACGCCGTACTCCTTGCGGTCGACGGTGAAGGCGGTCTCGAAGCCCGCCTTCTCGCCCTTCGGCGTCTTGATCGAGCCAAGGACGGAGACCGGGATGGTGACCTTCTTGGTGACGCCGTGGATCGTCAGGTCGCCGGTCACGTTGAGCGTGTTGGCGTCCTTCGCCTGCACCGCGGTGCTGGTGAAGGAGAGGGTGGGGAACTTCTGCACGTCGAAGAAGTCGGGCGACTTCAGGTGGTTGTTGCGGTCGTTGTTGTCGGTGTCGATCGACGCCGCCTGGACGGTGAAGGCGACGCTCGACACCGCCGGGTTCTGCTTGTCGTACTTGATCGTGCCCTCGAAGTCCTTGAAGCGGCCGGGGACGGTGGAGACGAAGTGGCGGACGCTGAAGCCGACCGAGCTGTGGTCGGAGTCCACCTTGTAGGTCGCCGGGGCCGCCGCCGCCAGAGCCGGCAGCGCGAGGGCCAAGAACAGCGCGGGAACGAGGATCCTTCTCGTGATTCTCATCGTGGGGTCTCCTGAACGCGAGGCCTGGGTTGGCCGTATCGGTTCTTGTACATAACTGCTTGTGCTGGAGACTTATTCCGCGACTCTACGAGGTGAGCGGGTCGGGCTTCTCCGGGTCGATCCCCAGCTCGCGGACAGCCCTCGCCACCACCGATCTCTCGACCGCTCCCGCGGCGGCGAGCTGGCGGAGGGCGGCGACGGCGATGCACTCGGCGTCCACCTCGAAGAAGCGGCGCAGCGCCTCGCGGGTGTCGCTGCGGCCGAAGCCGTCGGTGCCGAGGGTGAAGAGCCGGCCCGGCAGCCAGCGGGCGATCTGGTCGGGAACGCTCTTCATGTAGTCGGTGACGGCGATCACCGGCCCCTCTTCTCCGGCGAACAGCCGTGCCACGTAGGGCTGCCGCGGCTCCGCCTCCGGATGCAGCATGCTGAAGCGCTCGGCGGCCAGGGCGTCGCGCCGGAGCTCCTTGTAGGAGGTGGCGCTCCAGACGTCGGCGGCGACGCCGTAGAGCTCGGAGAGGATGCCCTGGGCGCG
>DATNKQ010000584.1:0-7303 GCA_035603315.1 Thermoanaerobaculia bacterium | reverse complement strand
CGTCGCAGCGCGCCGCGCACCAGGCCTGCCGTGACGGGTAGGGGTCGGGATGGAGGAGCACCTCGTCCGAGCACAGGAGGTTGTCCTCCGCCGCCCAGGCGACCGCCTCCTCGACCGGCACGTCGTCGGGACGGAAGGTGTAGTCGTAGAGGAGGAAGAGCGGCGCCAGGATCGCGGGCGGCCCGGCGCCTGGCCAGGCGACGTAAGGGTCCTCGGGGGTCAGCACGCCGAACTCCCGGCAGAGCGCCACCAGGCGCTGGTACTTCGCCTCGCCGCGCGGCTCGTCCGCGTGCATGGGGACGATCCACAGGTCGTGGTTGCCAGGCACCCAGAGGAGGCGCGCGAAGCGCCGGGAGAGGATGGCGAGCGCGAAGCGGAGGTGCTGCTCGGTCTCGCCGACGTCGCCGGCCAGGATCAGCCAGTCTTCCGGATGGGGAGCGAGGGCCTGGAGAGCCTGCCGGGTCACCTCGTAGCGCAGGTGGAGGTCGGCCAGGGCGTAGAGCTTCAGTGGACCTTCTCCGCGCCCTTTCCTGCCGGCGACTCCTGGGGTGCATCGGCGGCCTCGGAGGTCTCGCCGGGGAAGAGGAGGGCCTGCCGCACCTCGCCCTCCTCCGTGAGCCAGAACTCGGTCAGTGGATGGCGGACCGGCTCGACCGAGTGGTCGGGGTGATAGAGGGCGCCGCCGCCGGTGGGGATGCCGAAACCGCGGGCGTGCTCGCCGGCGCGCGGCACGGCGGCGAGGAGGCGCGGCCAGCCGGGCTCGCCGTGGACGTCGACCACGAACGGCACCAGGCGGAAGGTGTCGAAGAGCGTCTCGCTCGCCTCGTCCGCGCCCTTGAGGCCGAGCTGGATGGCGCCGGCCGAGACGCCGAGGAGGAGGGCGCCGCCGTAGTAGCGCTCGACGATCTTGTCCTTGATGCCCGCCGCCTCGAACGCACGCCACCCCCGGAGCACGTCGCCGCCGGCCAGGAGGATGAGGTCGGCCTCGGCGAGGAAGGCGCGGTCGGCTTCCGCAGGCTCGGCGGGGACCATCCGGCACTCGCGGATGCCGACCCCCTCCATGGCCGCCTGGAACAGCTGGTAGAACTCCGGCGCGTCGCCGTTCGAAGCTCCCAGGTAGGCGGCCCGGGGATTGGCAAGGACCTCCTCGTCCTCGTTGAGGAGGTCACGCACCCGCGCCAGAAGCGATCCCTCCTCGCCATGCCAGAAGAGGAGCTGGCTGTCGGCCAAGAGGACGATGGGTTTGATGGCGGCCACGGACGGTCTCCGACGCAAAGATAACGAAAGAGCTGAGGCGGTGCCAACAGCGCCCTACTCGGCGTAGCCCAGCGACCGCAGCCTGGCCAGGCTCTCGGAGTCGACCCCGGCGGGGGCCAGGCGGTCGGAGGCGGCGAGGCCGCGGCTGACCTTTGCCATCCAGCCGCGGAGGCTCTCGGACGGCGAGGATGCCTGGACGCCGGCGAGGTCGCGCGTCTCGCGGGGATCGTTCCGCAAGTCGAAGACCAGCCTCTCGCCGCCGCCGACGGCGAAGATCTCCTTCCTCCCCTTGTCGATCACGGCGAGCTGCAGGAGGCCGCGGCGGCGGGCGCTGGCGGCCTCCTGGAGCGAGAGGACGGCGCCGCGGTGGGCCTGGAACCAGGTGACCCGCTCGGGGGCCACCGCGCGTCCTGCCAGCACCGGCGTCCAGTCGTAACCGCGGAAGCTGGCGGGCGCCGGCAGGCCGAGGAGGCCGAGGACGGTGGGGGCGAGATCGATGTTCAGCGCCGGCGCGTCGATCGTCCCCGGGCGCAGCCGGCCGGGCCAGGAGAGCGCCATGGGGATGCGCAGGGCCGGCTCGAGGAGGTTGCGGCCATGCCCCCAGTCGCCGTGCTCGCCCAGGCTCTCGCCGTGGTCGGAGGCGAAGACGACGAGGGTGTCGGCGGCGAGCGCCGGATCGCCTTCGACGGCCGCCAGGAGCCGGCCCACGTGGCGGTCGGCGTAGGCGACCTCGGTGTCGTAGCGGTCCTGCCGCGCCACCGCGCGGCCGGCGCCGATCCCCAGGTCGCGCGCCAGCTCCCGGTGCAGGAGGTAGGGGGCGTGGGGGTCGACGTAGTGCACCCAGAGGAGGAACGGCTGGCGCTCGCCGCCGCGCTCGCCGCCGCCCCGGAGCCAGGCGAGGGCGGCGTCGGTCAGGTCCTCGGCGGTCGCCTCTCCCCGGAAGAGGCCGAGCCAGCGCTTGCGGGTGATCACCTCGTCGTAGCGGTCGAAGTGCTCGCCCAGGCCCGAGATGCGGTCGCGCAGCGTCCAGTTGCCGACGAAGGCGGCGGTCATGTAGCCGTGCTGGGCCAGCGTGCGGGCCAGCGAGGGGAGGCCGGGCCGCACCTTGAGGCCGTTACGGGTGGCGCCGTGCTGGTGCGGATAGAGCGAGGTGAACATGGAGCAGAGGGCGGGGTTGGTCAGCGGCTCGACGGTTCGCGCTTGAGTGAAGCGCACGCCTCCCGCCAGCAGGCGGTCGAGGTTCGGCGTGGTGGGGCGCCGGTAGCCGTAGCCGGAGAGACGGTCGGCGCGCAGGGTGTCGATGGTGACGATGAGGACGTTGGGGAGGCGCGGCTCCGTGTGGGGAGGCGCGGCCGCCGGCGCGGGGAGCGCCAGCGTCAGGGGCAAGAGCAGCGCGGCGAGCGCCAGCCGCCATCCTCGAAGGCCTCCTCGATGGCGCCTGCTAGACTCCGTCCCATGACCGAGGTCACCCCGGAGGGCCAGCCCGGCGAGGTCCCGCCCGCCGACGACCCGGCGGCGCCGAGCGGCCAGCGTTGGGGCAAGCGGACGGAGAGCTCGGAGGAGGGGCGCTTTCTCGAGGGGCCGCAGCCGCGGGCCCACGAGCTGCGGCGGCTGTTCCGGATCGGCGCCGATTTCATCCGCGGCTTCCGCGGCCTCCACTTCGTCGGCCCCTGCGTGACCGTCTTCGGCTCCGCCCGCTTCCAGGAGGACCATCGCTACTACGCCCTGGCGCGCGACGTGGGGCGGCATCTCGGGCGGGCCGGTTTCACCGTCATGACCGGCGGCGGCCCGGGGATCATGGAGGCTGCCAACCGCGGGGCGCGCGACGTCGGCGCCCGCTCGATCGGCTGCAACATCATCCTCCCCAAGGAGCAGCGGCCCAACCCCTACCTCGACCGCTGGCTCGAGTTCCGCTACTTCTTCGTCCGCAAGGTGATGCTCGTCAAATACTCCTACGCCTTCGTCGCCATGCCGGGCGGCTTCGGCACCATGGACGAGATCTTCGAGACCGCCACCCTCATCCAGACCGCCAAGATCCGCCAGTTTCCGCTCGTGCTGATGGGCACCGACTTCTGGCGCCCCCTCCTCGACTTCTTGGGCGAACGGATGGTCCGCGAAGGCACGATCGCCGCCGCCGATCGCCAGCTCCTCTTCACCACCGACTCGGTCGACGAGGCGGTCCAGCACATCCTGGCGACGGTCTGCGAGTTCGGCCTCGTCTGGCAGCCCAAGGAGCCCCGCTGGTACTTCGGCGAGTCGGCGCCGCCGCGGCGTCCGGCGGCCTCTGCGAAGTTGCCCTGAGGACAACGAAAATCTTCTCATCGGGCGGAGGACGCTCCTCCCCGGGCGTACTGGACCGCTAGAGCAACATGCTCGCCAGGTTGGCCAGCTCGGAGCGCTCGCCCTTGTCGAGGTTGACATGGGCGTAGAGCGGGTTGTCCTTGATGCGGTCGATCAGGTAGGAGAGGCCGTTGCTCTGGGCGTCCAGGTAGGGCGTGTCGATCTGGAAGATGTCGCCGGTCAAGACGATCTTGGTGCGCTCGCCGGCGCGGGTGATGATGGTCTTGACCTCGTGCGGGGTCAGGTTCTGCGCCTCGTCGACGATGAACATGACGTTGGCGAAGCTGCGGCCGCGGATGTAGGCGAGCGGCACGATGTGGAGCTTCTCCTGCTCGACGAGCTCCTCGACCTTCTTGTACTCGCGGTCTTTCTCGGCGTACTGGTTCTTGATGATCCCCAGGTTGTCCCACAGCGGCTGCATGTAAGGGTTGATCTTCGAGTGGATGTCGCCGGGCAGGAAGCCGATGTCCTTGTTGGAGAGCGGCACGATCGGGCGGGCCAAGTAGATCTGGCGAAACATCCGGCGCTGCTCGAGCGCCCCCGCCAACGCCAGCAGGGTCTTGCCCGTCCCCGCCGGACCGGAGAGGGTGACCAGGAGCGCTTCCGGGTTCATCACCGCGTGGAGGGCGAAGGTCTGCTCGGCGTTGCGCGGCGTGATGCCGTAGGCGAGCCCCTTGGCCACCCGCTCCAGGCGCTCGGTGCGCGGATTGAAGGTGGCGAGCGCCGAGTTCGACGGGCTCCGCAGGATGAAGTACTCGTTGGCCGGCGGCCGGGCGGGCAGCACGTCCAGGAACGGCAGCCAGTCGTCGCGGTAGAGGCGGTCGATGAGGGCGGGGTCGTCGATCTCGACCTCGCTCTTGCCCTTGTAGAGCTGGTCGACGTCCTTGATCTTGACCGTCTCGTAGTCCTCGGCCGGCAGGTTCAGCGCCCGCGCCTTCAGGCGCAGGTTGATGTCCTTGCTGACCAGGATCACCTTGCGTCCGGGCTCGGTGTGGGCGAGCGAGAGGGCGGTGTTCAAGATACGGTGATCGGCTTTCTTCGAGCCGAAAATGCCGCCGGCATCGGGATGGCCGTGGCCGTTCTCTTCGGCGACGATGCGGAACTTGCCGCGCGCCGGGCCGTCCAGCGGGATCCACTCCTGGAGCATGTTGCGCCCCGAGAGCTTGTCGAGCTGGCGGATGAACTCGCGGGCCTGGAGGTTCAGGACCGAGTTGCCCTTCTTGAACTGGTCGAGCTCCTCCAGCACCGTGATGGGGATCGCGACGTCGTGCTCCTGGAAGTTCTGGAGGGCGTTCCAGTCGTAGAGGATGACGGAGGTGTCGAGGACGAAGATCTTTTTGCTGTGGCGGGCGGTCTCTTTGGGCATGCGGATCCTGTCTGACGCGCGCGAGCGAGTTCCCCGGTGGCACCTCGAAGGGTAGCGCAGACCCCCCGGAAGGTAAACACCTGGCGCCGGCGGATAGTGGCTCAGTTTCGCCTCCCTCCGCTCCTTCGGGGGCGCGCCGGGAGCGGTTTCGTCGCGGGAGGTAGAGGAAGGGGCGCTGCCAGTCGCTGCGGGAGGCGAAATTGAGCCACTACCCTTCCGCAGGACCGGGTGCGGATAAGATCCCCTCGGCATGAAGAGCATCCTGCGGCCGTCCCTCGACTGGCTCCTCGTCTTCGTGCCGGTGGCGGTCGGCGCGCACTTCCTGGCCCCCGGCCGCGACACCTTCATCTTCTTCGCCGCCGCCGCCGCCATCGTTCCCCTGGCCGGCTGGATCGGCCGCTCGACGGAGCAGCTCGCCTGCCGCGTAGGCGACGGGCTGGGCGGTCTCCTCAACGCCACCTTCGGGAACGCCGCCGAGCTGATCATCGGCATCATGGCCCTGCGGCGGGGCCTGACGGGAGTGGTCAAGGCCTCGCTGACCGGCTCGATCCTTGGCAACGTCCTCCTCGTCCTCGGCGCCTCGCTCCTGGTCGGCGGCCTGCGCTACCGGCAGCAGACGTTCAATCGCTCGGGAGCGCGCTCGCAGGCGACTATGCTCCTCCTCGCCGCCATCGCCCTCATCATGCCGGCAGCCTTCCATCACATGGGCGGCCCGCGGGCGCTGGCGGTCGAAGGGAGGCTGAGCCTGGGGATCTCGTTCGTGCTCCTGCTCACCTACGGCGTCAGCCTCTGGTTCTCGCTCCACACCCACCGCGAGCTGTTCACCAACGCTCGCGAGGTGCTCGCCTGCGAGGAGCCGTCCAGAGAGCCCTGGGGGCTCGGACGCGCGGTGCTGGTGCTCGCCGTGGTGACGGCGCTCGTCGCCTGGCTCTCCGAGATCCTCGTGGGGTCGGTCGAGCAGACCGCGCGGGCGCTCGGGATGAGCGACGTCTTCATCGGCGTCGTCGTGGTGGCGATCATCGGCAACGCCGCCGAGCACAGCACGGCGGTGACGCTGGCGTGGAAGAACCGGATGGACCTGGCGCTCGGCATCGCCGTCGGCAGCAGTGTGCAGATCGCCCTCCTGGCCGCCCCCGTCCTCGTCCTCTTGAGCTACGGCGTGGGGCCTGCCCCCATGGACCTCGTCTTCACGCTGCCCGAGGTGCTGGCGGTCGGCCTCGCCGTCGTCATCACCGCCCAGATCGCCGGCGACGGCGAGTCCAACTGGCTCGAAGGGGCGCAGCTTCTCGCCGTCTACCTGATCCTGGGAATCGTCTTCTACTTCCTGCCTGTCTAGTGTGTCCCGTCTCGGCGGGACACTAGGGCGCGACCTGGGCGATCCTCGTCTGCCAGACGCAGGAGCCCTCGACGACCCCGGTTCGCTCGCCCGCCAGCCAGAAGCTCGCCAGGTCGTTGGGATTGGTCAGCACCCCCAGGTAGTCACCCGTGCGGTCGGCGATGGTCTGCGCGCAGGCGCCGGCTCCGAGGGCTTGTGCCGCGGGGAAGGATGGGGCCGCGGGCGCCTTGAGCGTCCAATAGGCGCCCAGGAAGGCGGCCGGGCTGCTGCCCTGGAAGGCGACGGCCGTCTGGCCGCTCAAGGTCACCGCGATCCCCGGCATCCAGTAGAAGACGCCGGGTCCGCCGGCGAAGGTGAGCTGCTGGACGAGGCTGGCGGCGAAGGGCGCGCCGGTTCCGGCCTGGAAGCTCAGCAGGCGGATGCAGGAGGCGTTGGCGCCGCCGCTGCCTCCAATCGTGCAGAGCGTCGTGTGCGCCGCCCAGAGGGTATCGCCGACCGCCACCGCCTGCACGATGCGGTGGTCGCCGGTCTGCAGGGGCGGGCCGCCTCCCGGCTGCGGAGCGTTGGGCGGGATGTCGTAGGTGAAAGTGCCCTGGCGGTCGACCACCTCGAGCTTGGGCGATCCGCCGGCGAGGTTGGAGAGGCGCCACACCCGGTAGGTCTTGGCCGGCGCGCGGGCGGTGCTCACCAGGTAGGCGGGGTTGGCGGCGCCGCGCGGCGAGGTGGGGCGGGTGAGGTGAGCCACCGGCTGCAGCGAAAATGCGTTGCGGTCGCCGGCCGTCGTCCCCGCCTGGAAGAGATAGGAGGTGAGGGCCGGGCAGGCGGACGCGTTGGCGGCGAGCGAGCGCTTGTCGAGCGCCCGCACGATGGGGAAGGTGAAGCCGTTGTCGGAGAAGCGGTACTGATTGGTGGTGACCACCAGGGCATCCAGCCCCACCCCCAGGCCGGTGTGGTCGGCCCAGGTCGCGCCCGCCGTCCCCGGCTCGCGGATGGCGTCGATTCGG
>DATNKQ010000549.1:0-10245 GCA_035603315.1 Thermoanaerobaculia bacterium | reverse complement strand
CTCGCCGTCCGCATCCTGCCGCGCATCGGCCCGGCGGACGTCAACCTCTTCCGCACCATCCACATCGACGTCCGGGTGCTCGCCTTCACCCTCTTCGTCTCGCTCCTGACCGGCTTCATTCCCGGCCTCATCCCGATGGGGAAGGTCACCACCACCGAGGTCTACACGCGGCTCAGGGGCGGCGGGAAGCGGGCGACCGAGGGGACCCAGGGCCGGCGGCTGCAGAGCGCGCTCGTGGTCTCGGAGGTCGCATTGGCGCTCGTCCTCCTGGTCTGCTCGGGGCTGATGATCAAGAGCTTCCGGCGCCTGAACCAGACCAATCCCGGCTTCGACGCCGGGAACGTCCTGCTGATGCAGATCTCGCTGCCGGAGTCGCAGTACGCCGATCCCAACAAGGCCGCCGCCTTCTGGCACGAGGCGTTGACGCGGGTGGACGCCCTCCCGGGAGTCCTCGCCGCCGGCGCCACCACGGCCTTGCCGGTCAACGACTTCGCCTTGACCTCCGTCTTCACCGTCGAGCACCGCGCCCCCGCCACTCCCGGCGAGGTGCTGATCGCCAACTTCCGCCGCGTCAGCCCGGACTACCTGCGCGTCTTGAAGATCCCCCTGCGGGCCGGCCGCACCTTCACCTGGTCGGACGACGCCGGCGCGCTGCCGGTCGCCGTCGTCAGCCAGGAGATGGCGCGCCGCTACTGGCCCGGCGAGTACCCCATCGGCAAGCGCATCCAGCGCGCGGCCGACGTCGCCAGCCACAAATACCTGACCGTCGTCGGCGTCGTCGGCGACGTCGAGGACTCGGCCCTGGGAGCGGAGCTGGGGACGACCTTCTACGTCCCCGTCGCCCAGGGGGCGCGGCCGACCATGCACCTCGCCGTGCGCACCACCGGCGAGCCGCTGCGGGTGGCCACCGCCGTCCGCCGCGAGGTCCTGTCGATCGACAAGAACCAGCCGGTGGCGGAGATCACGACGATGGAGGACTGGGTGGCGAGGTCGCTCGGCAAGCGCCGCTTCAGCACCCTCATGCTGACCCTCTTCGCCGGCCTCGGCGTCATCCTCGCCGTGGTGGGGATCTACGGCGTGCTCTCCTACTCGGTGAGCCAGCGCGGCCACGAGATCGGCGTCCGCATGGCGCTCGGGGCGCAGTCGGGCGACGTCGTGCTGCTGATCCTGCGGCGGGGCCTGGGGCTGACGGTCCTCGGCCTCCTGGTCGGGCTCACCCTGACGCTCTTCTCGACCCGGCTCCTGGGCAGCATGCTCTACGAGGTGGCGCCGACCGACCCCACCATCCTCCTGAGCATCGCCGCCGGCCTGACCGCCGTCGCCTTGGCCGCCAGCTACCTGCCGGCCCGCCGCGCCGCGCGCTTCGACCCCATCGTGTCGCTGCGGCACGAGTAGGGCGCGCTCACCCGGCCTCCACGTCCGCCGACTGGGCCTGGAAGCTCGGCCGGTCGGACTCGATCTGTCCGTAGTTCAGCTTGATGAGGCGGTCGCCCAGCGGGTAGTACTGGTCGTCGTGGCTGATGACGAAGATGGTCTTGCCGCGCGCCTTGAGCTCCGGCAGCAGCTCGAAGTAGAAGACGGCCTTGTACTGCGGGTCCTGGTCGGCGGCCCACTCGTCGAAGAAGTAGATGGGCCGGTCCTCGAGATAGGCGGTGAGAAGGGCGAGCCGCTTGCGCTGACCCTGCGAGAGGTCGAGCGTCGAGAGCACGCCGCCCTCCACCTTGACCTTCTCCGTGAGCTGCAGCTGCGCCAGGTAATCGCGCGCCGCCCCGTCGAGGTCGGAGCGCTCGATGCCGATCAGGCTCTCGAAGAGGTAGAAATCGGCGAAGACCGCCGAGAAGAGCTGCCGGTAGGCGTCGCGGTTCTCGTCGTCGATCGGCCGGCCGTCGAGCCGGATCTCCCCGCGCTCCGGCGTGTAGAGGCCGGTCAACAGCTTGGCGAGCGTCGTCTTGCCGCTGCCGTTGCCGCCGATCAAGAAGACCAGCTCGCCGGGCCGGAAGCTCAGGTCGATGGGACCCAGGTGGAAGCCCTGGTGGTCGCTCTCCCCGCGGTAGGTGTGGGTGACGCCGGCGAGCTCCAGGCGCTGCCAGCCGGCGCCCGCGGCGGCGTCGAGCTCCGGCTCCGGCTCCGAGGCGCCGGCGAGATCCAGCCCCAGGCGGTCGATCTTCGACACCGCGACGGCGGCGCGGCCGAGGGCGGGCAGCGACTGGAAGAGGACCTCGAGCGGGGTCATCATGTAGAGGAGGGCCAGGGTATAGCCGGCGAGGATCGGCAGGGCGCCGCCGCGGTCGCGGCCGAAGACGAAGAGGATGAGCCCGAAGGCGAAGAAGAAGAGGAGGTTCCCCCAGGTGGCGGCGGCGGTGAAAATGGTGTTGCCGACGAAGGTCAGGCGGCGGATCTCCTCGCCCGTCGGGACCAGCGACCGCTCGACGAAGGCCTGGCGCCGCAGGCGATGGAGCTTGAGCTCCTTGGTGCCGAAGAGCAGCCCCTGGAACTGCCGGAAGAGGGCGTCCATCTCCTCGCGCATGCGGACGAAGCGCTTGCGCGCCTGGCGCAGCGGGAGGCCGTAGGAGAGGACGCCGAGGATCATGAACCCGAGGACGAAGAGCAGCAGCCGCGGCGACAGCCACCCCATGTAGGCGAGGCAGGCGCCGATGATCGCCACGTCCATCGCCAGCACGGGGATCAGGACGAGGGCGTTGGTCAGGTTCGTCACGTCGTCGGTCAGGGTGACCAGCAGGCGATGGGGGCCGAGGTCCTCGAGCCGCCGCAGCGGCGCCCCGAGGACCTGGCGGCAGAGGGAGAGCCGCAGCTCGAAGACCGACTTGGCGCCGATCCAGTTGAACAGGGCCTGCGAGCCGAGCCGGCAGGCGGGGACGACGACGCAGAGGCCCAGGAAGGTCCACAGCAGGTTGCGGCTGGGGGGCCGGGAGAGGGCGGCGCCGATCACCGCCACGAGAGCCGTGTAGCCGACGCCGCTCAGGAGCGCGGTGACGATGGCGGCGGCGACGGTGAAGCGCGAGAAGTGGATCCGCCGGGAGATCCGCAGCAGGAAGGCGACGAGCTTGAGGATCTCGACCATGGCCTCTCTCGCCTTGCGCGGGAACGACGCCGAAAAGTATACTCTAAAAGAGCATTAAACTCAGCACGTCCGGCAGAGAATCGGAGCACCAGCCATGTCCAAGCCGCGGAGTATCGAGGAAGAGCTCTACCTCGGCCGCGTCCGCCAGCTCGCCGCCGGCAAGGTGGTGAGCGAGATGCTCGCCATGGTGCTCGACCTCGACCTCTTCGACCGCCTGGCGGGCAAAAGCGTCACCCTGGCCGAGCTGCAGAGCCTCCTCGACCTGCCGGCCTACTCGGCGCGCATGCTCGCCCAGTTCCTCTGCCGGGAGAAGCTCCTCGTTTACGCCGACGGCCGGCTGTCGAACCACCCCGCCGCCGAGGCCTTTCTGACCGGCGAGGGCCAGGACCGCCGCAGCGTCCGCAAGCTGGCCCGCATGGCGGTGCCGGCCGAGGCGCTCCGCGAACGCCTGAAGAACCCGCCCGTCCACCACTGGTACCAGCTCCGCGACGAGGGCGGCATCGTCGACGGCAGCTCGATGATCGGCCAGCAGCAGGAGAGCTGGCTGGCGAACTTCCTCGCCAACAACCACGAGGCGCGGGTGCAGTGGGGCGAGGAGCTGGCCGCGCGCTACGACTTCTCCAGCCATCGCCGGCTGCTCGACGTGGGAGGCGGCTCGGGCGGCTGGTGCATCGGCATCCGCAAGACCAACCCGCGGCTCGAATGCCGGATCTTCGATCTCCCGGAGGTGCGCGAGCTGGCGGAGAAGGGGATCGCCGAGGCGGGGGAGGAGGAGCACATCCGCTTCGTGGAGGGGTCCTTCTTCGCCGACGACCTGCCGGAAGGAGCGGACGTCGCGCTCCTCGCCAACATCCTGCACAACTGGCAGCCGGACGACGACCGCGTCATCCTGGCGAAGGCATTCCAAGCCCTGCCGCCCGGCGGCACCCTCCTGGTGAAAGAGTACTTCTTCGAGGAGGACTTCAGCGGCCCGGTCGATGCCGTCTTCTCCGCCTTCATCGTCCTCGGAAAAGACGGCAAGGGCGGCTGGCAGCCCACCTACGGCGAGGCCGAGGATTTGCTGCGGGAAGCCGGCTTCACCGACCTCGAGCGCCGCTTCGACCTGGTGATCGCACGGAAGCCGGCGTAGAGGGTACCGAGCAGCGCGATTCGCCGCGACCGGGGGAAGGAGGACAGCGTGATTCGACTCGGCAGGATGCTCGTCTTCGGACTTGGCATGGCTCTATGCCTGGCGGCTTGCTCAACAGCGGGGAAGACCTCTGGGCTGACCCGGGCCGAAGTTCAAGAGCGATTGGCTGCCTGCCGCGCGGCGGAGCCCCCAGCGGAAAGCGCGGACCCCGTGCGGTTTACGCCGGGATCCCGAGTGACGCCGCCTCAGGCCATCCACCGCGTCCGCCCCGACTACCCGGAAAGCATGCGGCAGGCGAAGAGCATGGGACGGATCGTTCTCGATGGGGTCATCGACGAGAAGGGCTGCGTCCGGTCCCTGCACGTTCATGACACCTCCGATGCAGACTTCGGGCCGGCAGCGATCGAGGCGGCACGCCAGTGGCTCTTCCAGCCCGCAACGGAAGACGGCCGCCCGATCAAGGTGTATTACTCGCTGACAATCAACTTCGATATCGAGAAGGGGGCTCCGAAGTGAGGATGGCCGCCGGGGTCCGGCCGGCGAAATACTTCCTCCTCCAGGTTGGTTTCCTGGTACGATCCCTGGCATCGCCAGCCGCCCGTTCGAGGCCCGCCGCAAGAGTATCGAGCAGCGCGAAGACGACCTGCGACCCACCGCAGGGGAGGTCGGCGCGAAGCGGGGACGGCTCCTTCCCCGAAAGGGCAACGGCCGCCCAAAGAAGTACGGCCGGCGCCCCAAGAAGGGCGGGCCCGCCCAAGGAAGGGCGAGGGTCGCCCGAAGTAGGGAAGGGCCTGCCCCATGAAGGGCGAGGGCTTCCCCAAGTGGGGAAGGGGCCTTCCCTAAGAAGGGCGAGGGCTTCCCCAAGAAGGGCGAGCCAATCCCCACGAATTTTCCCGCTTGTATCGCTCCACGGACGAAATTATCGCTGACAGCGGCTTCGTATCGCCCACAGACGCCGTGGATCGGTGAAGGGAGCTTTACTAAGCCGACAGGGCGTTTGTATCGAAAACAGGAGCCCTGCGGCGGAGATGGCGGCCCCATCTCGGTCTACGGCAGGATTTCACCGTATCCGGAGCCCTGAAGCGGTTTAAAAGCTCCCGTCGCCGTAGTAAGGCGCCTGCCAAGCCGAAAAGCTCCCCGTTATCGCGAAATCCCGCCCAACGGCGAGACAGGGCTCCCATCGGCGTCGCAGGACGCCTATCTCGGTGAGCTGCAGTTTTTCACGCCGAACGGCGCCAGCTTGCAAGACTACTGGCCCGCACCCTGCATAGCTCTCGCTTCATGAGCGGAAACAAGCCGTACCGCATCGCCGTCCTGCTCCTCGTCCTCCTGGCCCTCGCCGGCTGCCAGCCCCGAGAAATGCCACACGCCGTCGGCGACATCATCCAGTCCACCGTCGAGTCGCGGACCCTGCCCGCCAGCGTGCGCGGCCAGAAGGAGCGTCAGCAGGCGTGGAAGGAGATGCGGATTTTCTATGCGCGGCGGCAGTTCCGCCCGGCCTGGCTCACTCCCACGGGCTCGCGCCCCCAGGCCCGAGAGCTGCTTGCAGCCATCGATCCGCTCGCCGCCGAAGGGCTCGATCCGCGGCTCTATCAAAAGGACGCGCTCGGCTCCGCCCTCGGCGAGCTCGAGAAACAGCCGGACATGGATGATCCGCAGGTCCAGCACCGCCTCGCCATCACCGACATGGACCTGACCTACGCCTATCTCACAATGGCGGCACACCTGGCGAGCGGCCGCCTGCAGCCCGAGACGCTGAACATCGACTGGTACACCAAGCCGCGCCAGGTGGATCTGGGCGGCCGCCTGGAGCAGGCGATGCAGCCGGGCGGCTCCGTTCGCGCGACCTTGCAGAGCTACGCTCCCACCTCCAGGGAATATGCCGGCCTGCGGGACGCCCTGGCGCGCTACCGGGGCATCGCGGCCCGCGGCGGCTGGCCGGCAGTGGGCGCCAGGCTCCATGACGCGTCGCCGAGCGAGAAGGACCGCCTTCTCCGCGCCCGTCTGGCCGCCGAAGGGGATCTGTCGGCGCCCTCCGCCCAAGGCGCCACCGGCGGCGATGGCACGCTCGCTCTCGGCCTGGCGCGATTCCAGCACCGGCACGGTCTCAACCCCACCGGCAAGCTCGACGCCGACACACTCGCCGAGTTCGACGTCCCGGTTGCGGAGCGCATCCGGCAGATCGAGGTCAACCTGGAGCGCCGACGCTGGCTGCCCGGCGATTTCGGCCAGCGCTACATCGCGGTCAACATTCCCCAGTTCCGCCTGACGCTGGTCGAGGACGGCAGGCCGGCGTTGGACATGCGGGTGATCGTCGGCAAAGCACAACGCCACCGCACGCCCGTGTTCAGCGACAAGATGACCTACCTGGTGCTCAACCCGGCGTGGAACATCCCCGACGACATCGTCGCCCAGGAGATCAAGCCGGCGATGGAAAAAGATCCCGGCTACCTGCAACGCAAGGACATCGAGGTGGTGAAGGGGTGGGCGGACGAGGCGGAAGCGGTGAACCCGTCCGGCGTCGATTTCGCCAAGCTCGGCAAGGGGTCGGAGTACCGGCTGCGGGCGCGCCCCGGGCCGGACAACCCCCTCGGTCAGATCAAATTCATGCTCCCGAACCAGTTCGACGTCTACCTGCACGACACACCGGCCGGCCATCTCTTCAATGCCAGCGAGCGCGACTTCAGCCACGGCTGCATCCGGCTGGAGAAGCCGCTCGACCTAGCCGACGCCCTGCTCAAGGACGATCCGAAATGGGCGCCGGAGGCCCTGCGGGAGGCGATCGCCGAAGGCGGCACGCGGATCGTCTCCCTCCGTCATCCCCTACCCGTCCACATCTTCTACTTCACGGTCTGGGTAGACGACGCCGGCACGGTCGAATTCCGCCGCGACGTCTACGGCGAGGACGCCAAGCTCGCCGCCGCTCTGGCCCGCGAGCCGTTGGTCACCCTCGGCTTCGACGCGGTGCGGGGGCAGGTCCGGGCGTCCGCAACGCTCCCTCAGCCAGTCATCCTGAGCGCGAGCCGTGCGAGCGCGGGATGGGATCTGGGCGGGAGGTTTTCGGGCGTAATTCTCTGGGCCAGTTCCTCCAGGGTGTAATGGAATTGGGCAGGAGACAGAACGAGACTCCCCTGATGGATGGACATCTCGATGTCGAGATCCGCTCGGAGACCGACTTCCTGAGCCACCGGCTTTGGGATCCGGACGCGAGGCTGTTCCCCCATTTCTGGACCTTGGCTCGCATTGGGCACCCTCCGTAGCGACATAATGATATCGGAGTCCCGGAGGATTCACGAACGGGCCGCCGCGACCTCCCAGTCCGGAGGAACGCTCACTCCCCTTTCTCGTGGGCTCCCATCCGCATCGCAGGACGCCTATCTCGGTGCGGTGGCTTCCTACACGGTGGAAAGGCCAAGGGCGCGGTGTTCCCTCTCCTGCGCGGCAAAGTTATTTCGTGTATCATCAAAGTAAGAGATGGGGTGACCTTCGATAGCCGAGACACTTACGCGGCTACGGGAGAGGGCGAGGGTATGAAAAATTATACGAGCACCGTCTTTTTGACGATGGTTTCATGTCTCTTGGCGATGCCGGCCGTCTCTCGAGCCTCGGGAGGCGAACTCGCCCCCTTGGAGCATAGGTCTGTTGTTCCTCTGGATGTAGCAGCGCGGGCAACGAGCAATACTACGCCGCCCGCAAGTGAGCATGAATCCGACGAACACTACGCGGTCTCGAAAGAGGAGCACGAGTTGCTTCAAGAGATTGCGGCATCTGACCCCGATGCGCCCCGTGCCGATCAAGTGGTGCTGCTTGCGGCTGCGCCCCTCGCTGCTGCGACAGTGGTGGTCACATCGTTCGCTGGACTCGACTATTCAAGCTCAGGATCGGCTGTACCCCCCGACACGACGATCGCGAAGAGCGGATCGCGAGTCTTCGAAGCGACGAACAGCGCTGTACGACTTTTCAACACTTCGGGAGGCGTGCTTGCGACGTCGTCGACATCCACCTTCGTCGGCCAGACCGTTGGTAACATCATGACCGACCCCAAGGTGTTCTTCGACGCGAACTCTGTGCATCCGCGCTTCTTTATGGTTGTCGAGCAATACCCCGTGTTTTCTCCACTGTGGTCCACCGTGTACGTTGCAGTTTCAAGGACCTCGGATCCGAGTGATTTTTCGGCGGCAAGTTGGTGCGTATATGGAGTTTACAGTGTTGCGACCATTGGCGGCCAAGCGACCTATGCCGATTCACCGATCTTCGGCGTTGGTGCGGACACCTTTGTGTTCACGACCAATCAGTTTCTCCCTCCGGCGAATGGCGGTACGTTTCAAGGAGTTGTTGTCTACGCCGGCGACAAGGGGCTGATAGAAAACAATGCGGTCTCATGCCCGTGGATGAAACTCAATGTCTTCCAGCCCGGCCTAGCGGGTGACCCAGCGACCTTCGCTCTGATGCCTACCCAGCACTACACTAACCCGTCGTCATTTAGCGGCACAACGAACCCTGTTTATCTTGCGAGCACCTTCGGTCTCCCCAACTCCGGGGTGACTCAGTCGACCTACAAGATCTGGCGCATCCGTAACGTAGTGAGTGGGAATCCGAGCTTGGCGGAAGTCGATGTAACGGGACCCGCCTATGAGACGCCCCCGCTTGCTCCCCAACCGCCAGGTAATCACGCGATTGATGAGGGAGACGTCCGCGTGCGTCAGGTTGCTGGCATCGGAGACTCCCTATGGGCAACGCATACGACAACCTGTACTGCCGGCAGTGGCAACCAAGGCTGCATTCGTGTGTTACGGTTCGATGTCGGACAGGATGCGCAGGGAAACCCGACAGCGACGATCGGTCAACAGACGACCTTCATCGGTCCGAGCGGGGTCTTCTATTGGATGCCAGCGATCGCAGCGACCTCAATGCAGAGCACAGTCGTGCCGTTTATCTATGGCTCTACCTCAGTGTTCTTGAGCTCGGCGTTTACTACGAAAGGAGCTGCTGCTACAGCCTACCCAGCGGCAACGATATTCGCCACAGGTGGGTGTCCCAGCAATCCCAGAACCGGCGACTACCAAGGAGCGCAGACCAACCCGAACGATCTCGCAAGTTTTTGGATTGCGGGAGAGGCAACTCAGACTGCAGGGAGCTGTAGTTCTCTCTGGCGGACACAGATCGCCAACGTGACGCCATGAAGGCTCGGAATTGTGTGCCACCAAGAGAGCCGAAACCAAAGGAATGTTGAAAGAAGAAGGGAAGGTAGGTATATGACCGCGAAGTGTTTTTTTGCCATGTTTGTCGTCGCCGTGGGGGCCTCCGCAGCGGAGGCGGCGCCTGTACCGTCTACCGTGCCGCTGCTGCGGGTTCATGCGGCGTTGAGGGTGCAAACTTCGGAGCTAGGGTTTGAAGACTTGGATTATTTTGTGTTCGACGACGGTGCGGTCACCGGGTTCCTTGCTTTCATCGGTGAGGTTACCTGCTCCGGTTGCCCCTGGGGAGGCGGCGTCGGCCACGGGTCCGGCACTGCACAGCAGTTCCAGGCACTGCGGCTCGCCCTCGGAACGAATACCGTGGGCTTCCAGACGGGCGATTGCGAGGTCGAGGCGGGCCGCGTCGGATTCGGTACGATCGAGATCACGTGGTATGGGCGGAACACCCGGCGCAATGCTTTTCTCGTGCATGTCGACACGGGAGGAACGCGGTGTGCGCCGCAGGTCGCCAACATCCTCACCGCCATCGAGACGTACGTGCTGCAAGCGGGCGTGCCAAACTCCAACCTGGCTCCGTTCCGGTGACGGGCGCCGCTGCCATCAACCCCTCTCCCACCACTCCCCCAGCGCCGCCGCCGTCCGCCGCTCGAAGAGGGCGCGGACGGGCAGGTCGCGGCCGGTGAGCGCCTTCAGGCGGGCCACGAACTGGGTGGCGTGGAGGGAGTGGCCTCCGTGATCGAAGAAGTCGTCGTGGACTCCCAGACGGCGGCCGAGGATCTCTTCCCAGAGGTCTAGCACCTGCCTTTCCGATTCGGTTCGCGGCTCGCTGGCTTGCG
>DATNKQ010000648.1:0-7659 GCA_035603315.1 Thermoanaerobaculia bacterium | reverse complement strand
CCGCTGTCGAAATCGCTCTCCTTGTAGTGGATCCGGCGCAGCGGGTTCATCAGCTCCGTCGTCACCTCGAAGCGCTCCCGCAGCACCTGCTGGAGGTTGGAGGTGAGCGAGCAGCCGCCGGAGAGCATCAGCTCGTCGACCGGGCCTTCGGTCGAGGTGGCGGAGAAGAAGTCGAAGGTCTTGCGGATCTCGGCCGCCATCTCGCCCGAGACGGTGTCGAGGACGGGGCGCGCGTCAGCCAGGGAGTAGCGGTCCACCTGCTGGCCGCGCTTCAATGACTCGGCCTGGTCGAACGAGAGGTTGAACTCCCGCTGCAGCGCCTCGGTGAACTGGTTGCCGCCGAAGGAGATGTCGCGCCAGAAGACCGTCGAGGAGCGGGCGAGGATGTTGATGTTGGTGACCCCCGCCCCCATGTTGATGAGGGCCACGACCTTGCGGGGATCGAGGTCGTAGTTCACCTCGTAGGCGTTCTGCACGGCGAAGGCGTCGACGTCGACGAGGGTCGGGGTCTTCCCCGTCTGGCTGATCACCGAGACGTAGTCGTTGACCTTGTCGCGCTTGACGGCGACGAGCAGGACCTCCATGTTGTCCCGGCCCGGCTCGCCTTCGGACAGCACCACGTAGTCGAGGCGCACGTCGTTGATGTCGAAGGGGATGTACTGCTCAGCCTCCCACTGGATCGACTCCGAGAGCTCCTCGGCCGGCATCGCCGGGAGCTGGATCTTCTTGATGATGACGGAGTGGCCGGAGAGCGAGGTCGCGTAGTTGGTGCTCTTGACTTTGGTCTGGTCGTTCAGCTTGTGGATGGCGTCGACGACCAGCGACGAGTCCATGATGGAGCCGTCGACGATCGCCTCGGGGGACAGCGCTTCCACTCCCAGGCGTTGGAGGTGGAACTCTCCCGCCTTCTTCTCGCGGAGCTCGACGAGCTTGATCGCCGAGCTGCCGATGTCGAGGCCCACGACCCCCTTCGAGCGCGAGAAGAGCACGGCGTTATAGCTCCCCGAGAAAGCCCAATGATCAAGGCCGTTTACAGCTGGTTACTTAAAGCTTCGCTGGAGGCTACCAGCAAAAAACACCCATGTCAAGGCGCTGATACGTCTATGGCTATATTGACGAGTGACGGAACTCTACACCCGCTCGCCATCCGATAACAAGAGGTACGCAAGGGAAGAATGCGCCAGTGCCTGCCGAGGTTTAGCGACAAGGTGCTGGACGTAGGGGAGGGGCTGGCATCCTCCTCCCCAACACCTAAGACATTGCCCGGGAGAGCGGTTTCTGGTAGCTTACGCTGCCCTGCGGGGCGCCACGAGGAGAGCACCATGGCCAAGCAATGTGAGATCTGCGGCAAGAAGACGGTCTTCGGCCGGAACATCAGCCACGCGCACAACGTGACGTCGCGGACCATGGAGCCCAACCTGCAGCGCGTCCGGGCGCTCATCGACGGCAAGGTCCGGCGCGTCCCGGTCTGCACCCGCTGCCTGCGCAGCGGCCGCATCACCAAGCCGCCGGTCCGCAAGTGGAAGCCGGAAGAGGCCGCGCCGGCGAAGAGCTAACCCGCCGAGCTTCCCTTCCCTTCGAACCCTTCCCTTTCGTCCTTCAGTTCATCGCCTCGGCGGTGCTGCCGCCGGCGCTCATCCGGCGGTCGACGCGGAGGACGCCGGCGATCGAGCGCACCGAGCGCAGCAGCTTCTCCAGGTGCTTGCGGTCGCGGAGCTGGCAGACGACGCCGATCCTGGCGGGTCCGGTCTCGCGGGTCTCGGCCTCGATCTGGGTGATGTTGCTGCCGGCCTTGGCGATGACCTCGGTCAGCTTGGCGAGCATCCCCGGCTGGTCCTCGGTCTCGATGACCAGCGAGATCTGGTAGACGTTGTCCTTCTGCCGCGCCCACTCGACCTCGATCTCGCGCTCCGGGTTGTAGAGCAGGTTCTTGACGTTGGGGCAGTCGACCGAGTGGACCGACACCCCCCGCCCGCGCGTCACGTAGCCGACGATCTCCTCGCCCGGCAGCGGGTTGCAGCACTTGGCGAGATAGGCCAGGAGGTCGCCGTGCCCCTTGACGGCGATCGGCCCTTCCTTGAAGGGCAGGATGCGCGACACCGCCTGCCGGATGCGCCCCGGCGCCTCGGCCAGCTTGTCGTCGCCCAGCACCCGCTGCAGCACCTGCCTCGCCTCGCTCTTGCCGAAGCCGATGCGGGAGAGCAGGTCCTCGGGCTTGCCGATCCCTTCGGATATCAGGTAGGCCGCGGCCTCCGGGCTGTCGAGGAACTTCTTGGGGTTCAGGTGGTACTTCCGCAGCTCCTTCTCGAGCAGGCGGCGGCCGATCTCCGTGGCGCGCTGCTTCTGCTGCGTGTTGAGCCACTGGCGGATCTTGCTCTTCGCCCGCGACGTCTTGACGAAGTTCAGCCAGTCGCGGCTGGGGTTGCGGTTGGGGTTGGTGAGGATCTCCACCATGTCGCCGTTCGACAGCGGCGTGCGCAGCGGCACCAGCTTGCCGTTGACGCGCGCCCCGGCGCAGCGATGGCCGATGTCGGTGTGGACGCGGTAGGCGTAGTCGAGCGGCGTGGCGTCGCGGGGGAAGGAGAAGACCTCTCCCTTGGGCGTGAAGACGTAGACCTCGTCCGGGTAGAGGTCGATCTTCAGCGTGGTCAGGAAAGTGCGGGGGTCCTGCACCTCGTTCTGCCACTCCAGGAGCTGGCGCAGCCACAGGATGTTGGGGTCGGAGGGGAGGGCATCGACCTTACCTTCCTTGTAGCGCCAGTGGGCGGCGATGCCCTCCTCGGCCACCAGGTCCATCTCGCGGGTGCGGATCTGCACCTCGAACGGCTGCCCCTGCCCGCCCACCACCGTCGTGTGCAGCGACTGGTAGAGGTTGGGCTTGGGCATCGCGATGTAGTCCTTGAAGCGCCCCGGGATGGGCCGCCAGTTCTGGTGCACCACGCCGAGCGCCGCGTAGGTGTCGCGCAGGTCGCCGGTGACGACGCGGAAGGCCAGGTAGTCGTAGAGCTGGGAGATGTCGATCCCCTGGCGGCGCAGCTTCTCGTAGATCGAGTAGTAGCGCTTGACGCGGAAGCTGATCTCGGCCCCGATGCCTGCCGTTTCCAGGCTCTCGACCAGGCGGTCGCGGATGCGCTCCGTCGCCAGCTGTCCGAGCTTCGTCTTCTCGGAGATCTTCTGGTGGAGCTCCGCGAACTGGTGGGGATAGAGGTGGTAGAAGGCGAGGTCTTCCAGGTCCCCCTTGACCCGCGCCATTCCCAGCCGGTGGGCGATCGGCGAGTAGATCTCCAGCGTCTCGCGGGAGATCCGCCGCCGGGCCTCGACCGGCATGTGCTCCAGGGTCTGCATGTTGTGCAGGCGGTCGGCGAGCTTGACGACGATCACCCGGATGTCCTTGGCCGAGGCCAGGATCATCTTGCGGAAGGTCTCCGCCTGCACCTCGTCGCGGCGCACGTACTCGTGGCGGCCGATCTTGGTGACGCCGTCGACGAGCTCGGCGATCTCCTGGCCGAAGCTCGCCTCGACGACGTCGCGCGTCGTCAGCGTGTCCTCCAGCACGTCGTGGAGGAGGCCGACGGCGACGCAGGTCTGGTCGAACTTGAGGTCGGCCAGGAGGTAGGCGACGTTCAACGGGTGCGTCAGATAGGGCTCTCCCGAGCGCCGCACCTGGTCCTGGTGCATGCGGGCCGAGAAGGCGTAGACGCCGTGCAGGAAGGCGGTGTCCACCTTGCGGCCGCTCGTCTGCAGGGAGGACAGGATGTCCTCGAAGCGCACGGCCGGCCGGTAGGGCACCGGGATGAGGCTCTTGGTCTGGGCTGGCATGGTCGCCGCCGCCGCTCTTGGGGCGGGTTGGAGTGTAGCAACAAGTATAGGGCAGGTCTTTAATCCCGCCCTACAAAAACGCCCGGCATGGAGCCGGGCGTCTTCACGGAAGCTTGAGCCGCGGACCTAACGGCGGCCGGCGGTCTTCGAGCGCGCTCTCGTGGCGGGGCGCGGCGCCATGGGCCTCGGGGCTTCCGGCTTGGCCGGCGGCGGCACCGCCTGCGGGCCGGGCCGGACGGCCTTGGCCTTGCGGTTGAAACGGCCCCCGGGCCCGAAGAGCTGCTCCCAGAGGAGCGCGAACGGGCTGGCGACGTAGATCGACGAGTAGGTGCCGACGACGATGCCGACGGTCATCACGAAGGCGAAGCCGCGGAGCACGTCGCCGCCCAGGACGAGCAGCGCGGCGACCGTCAGGAGGGTCAGGCCGCCGGTCATGATGGTCCGCGACAGTGTCTGGTTGATGGCCTCGTTCATCACCTCGATGAGCGGCCTGCGCCGGTTCTTCCGCATGTCCTCGCGGATACGGTCGAAGATGACGACGGTGTCGCAGGTCGAGTAGCCGACGAGGGTCAGGAAGGCGGCGATCGTCGTCAGGTTGAACTCGAAGCGCATGAGGGTGAAGAGGCCCAAGGTGACGAGGACGTCGTGCAGGCTCGCCATGATGGCGCCGATGCCGAAGCGCAGCTCGAAGCGGAACCAGATGTAGACCAACATCCCGAGGAGCGAGAGGACCACCGCCCAGAAGCCCTGCTGGCGGAGCTCCTTGCCGATCTGCGGCCCCACGTTCTCCACCCCCAGGCTGGCGTAGTCGCCCAAGAAAGAGCTCTGCTTCAGGGCGGCCAGGTCCGCCGGGGTGAGGCCGGGGACCTTGGCGACGGCGTCCCAGGAGGTGAAGATGACCGCCTTGCGCCGCTCGGCCAAGAGCGCCTCGGCGATCTTCTGGTAGCGGGTCCGCGCCGCCTCCGCCGCCGTCGAATCGGCGGTGGGGACGGCCGCCAGCGCTCGCTCCGGATCGGCTTGCAGGAGGATCTGAGCTACCGCGTCGGCGCCGATCTGGTTCAGGTCGGCGCGGCCGGCCTGCCCCTGGTTGTAACGGCGGTTCAAGGCCGCCACGATCTTGTCCCGGCTCCCCTCCTCGGTGCCCTTGGACAGCGCCGTCTTGATCATCACCTCGTTGGCGTCGGCGCCGCCCAGAGACTGGATCTCGGCCTCGCCCATGCCCTGCTGGGCCAGCAGGGAGCGCAGCTCGTCGAGCTGCGGATGCTCCCGGAAGCGCAGCTTGATCTGCGTTCCGCCGGCGAAGTCGATCCCCAGGTTCATCAGGCGCGTATGGTTGGCGATCGCAAAGACCCCCAGCGCCACCAGCAGGAGGGAGACCACGATCCAGAACTTCCGGTACTTCATGAAGTCGATGTGGGTTTCGCGCAGTAGCTGCATCGCGTGCTCCTTATGCGGAAGGCGGGTGGCGCCTCAGATCGAAAGCTTCTGGACCCGGCGCTGCGAGAGCACCAGGTCGAAGATCCAGCGGCTGACGAAGACCGCGGTGAAGAGCGAGGCCAGAAGACCGATCGTCAGGGTGACGGCGAAGCCCTTGATGGGGCCGGTGCCGAACTGGAACAGCATCATGGCCGAGATCAGGGTCGTCGCGTGGGTGTCGATGATCGAGGTGAAAGCGCGCTCGAACCCGAGGTCGATGGCCGATCGCACCGTGCGGCCGGCGCGCAGCTCCTCGCGGATGCGCTCGAAGACGAGGACGTTGGCGTCGACCGCCATGCCGATGGTGAGGATGACGCCGGCGATGCCGGGCAGCGTCAGGGTCGAGTGGAAGGCCCCCATGCCGCCAAACAGCAGGAGGATGTTGAGAACCAGCGCCATGATGGCGTTGACCCCCGTCAGGTTGTAGACCAGCAGCATGGTGAAGACGACGAGGAGCGTGCCGACGACGCCGGCCCGCAGGCCGGCCTGAATCGAGTCGCGGCCGAGCGAGGGGCCGACCGTCCGCTCCTCCAGGTAGGTGATGCCCGCCGGCAGCGCGCCCGAGCGCAGGACCGTCGAGAGGTCCTCGACCTGCTGCTGGGTGAAGCTGCCGGTGATGACCCCGGAGTCGGTGATGCGGGCGCGGATGGTGGGCGCCGACATCACCCGGCCGTCGAGCACGATGGCCAGGCCGGTGCCGATGTTGGACCCGGTCGAGTTGCCGAAGGTCTCGGAGCCCGCCGGCGTCAGGCTGAACTGCACCTCGGGCTGGCCGTACTGGTCCTGGCCGGGGCGCGCGCTCTTCAGGTCGCGGCCGGTGATCACCCGCCGCCGCTGCACCGCGTAGTACTGCTTGCCGGTCACCGCCTTGGTCTCGCGGTCGTAGACATCGCCTTCCAGGACCTCGACGTCCGCCGGCAGCTGGCCGTTGTAGTTGGCGAGGATCGCCTCGCGGGTCGGCAGCCCCGCCCCGCCCTCCTTGGGGAGGACGGTCAGCCGGAACTCGAGGAAGGCGGTGTTCTTGATCAGCCGCCGGACCCGCTCGGGGTCGTCGACGCCGGGAAGCTGGACGACGATGCGGTTGCCGCTCGCCTCCTGGATCACCGGCTCGGTGACGCCGAAGGCGTCGACCCGGTTGCGGATCGTCTGCACCGCCTGGGTCACCGCCAGCTTCTCGTTGGCGGCGACGGCCGCCGGCTTCATGGCGAAGACCAGGCCGGCCGCCCCCTTGGCCGGGGTGTAGTCGGGCAGGTACTTGGTGACCAGGCCGGAGACGGTGTCGCGGTTGGCCTCGGTGGTCCCCAGGACCTCGAAGCTGGTGTCGTTCGCCCGCCGCCCGGTCAGGCCGGCGATGCCGGCGTCCTGGGCCTGCCTGAGGAGGCGGTCCATGTCCGACTCCACCTCGGCGCGGACGGCGTCCTGGGTGTGCACCTGGAGGACCAGGTGCATGCCTCCCCGGAGGTCGAGGCCGAGGCTGATCTTGTCCTTGGGCGGGTAGGCGAGGACGACCGCGACGACGATCGAGGCTAAGATGATCAGGCCCCGCGGCAGCAGCTTACGGCTCATGGCTTACCCCCTTTGTCGGCCTCTCCTTCGAGACCGGCGATCGCCGACTTGGCGACCCGCAGCTTGACGTTGTCGGCGACCTTCAAGATCACCACCCCGGCGTCGACGGCGGCGACCTCGCCGTAGAGCCCGCCGTTGGTGATCACCCGATCGCCCTTCTTGAGGTTCTCGACCAGCTGCGAGAGCGCCTTCTGGCGCTTGCGCATCGGCCCGACCAGCAGGAAGTAGAAGATGGCAAAGATGGCGATCATGGGCACCAGGCTGATCAGCGTGCTCTGACCGCCCGCGCCTCCGAACCCGCCGAAGCCCCCGAATCCATCGAAGGCGACGGGTAGAAGAAGATGGACGAGTCTGCTCATGTCGACCCCGGCAGGCTGGCCTGCGTCACGAGCTCCCTGGTTCTGGCGGAAGGGTGCTCTGGGAATGGGAACGGGTGGCGTGCGCGAAAGCCAGTTCCGTCAATGTACCGAGCTCGATAGCATGCCGGAGCTCGGCCATGAAGTCAATATAATAGCGCACGTTATGGAGGGTCGCCAGGACCGGCGCCGTGAGCTCTCCGGCGCGCGTCAGGTGGTGCAGGAAGGCGCGGCTCAGGCGGGCGCAGACGGGGCAGCCGCAGCCGGGGTCGGGGGGCAGCGGGTCGGCGCGGTAGCGGGAGTTCCTGATCTTCAGGATCCCCTGGCGGGTGAAGAGGACGCCGTGGCGGGCGTTGCGCGCCGGCAGCACGCAGTCGAAGAGGTCCACCCCCTGGCGGACGGCGTGGAGGATGTCCTCGGGGTAGCCCACCCCCATGAGGTA
>DATNKQ010000501.1:0-2889 GCA_035603315.1 Thermoanaerobaculia bacterium | reverse complement strand
CGTCGCCGATCCCGACCAGCTCGGGCCGGTGATCCGCGCGCACTCCCCGCAGGTCGTCTTCCATCTGGCGGCCAAGAAGCACGTCCTCTTCGCCGAGTCGGCGGTCCGCCTGACCGTCCTCACCAATGTCGTGGGCGCCCTCAACGTGCTCGCGGCCTGCCGCCAGGTCGAGGGCTTGGAGGCGGTCGCCCTCGCCTCGACGGACAAGGCGGTGGCGGGCCGCAATGTCATGGGGCTCACCAAGCGGATCGCCGAGCTGCTCTTCTTCTCGGCCCGCGAGAGCGGGCTGCCGGCGGCCGTGGTGCGGCTCTGCAACGTCGTCGGATCGTCCTCGAACGTGCTGGAGACCTACGTCCGCCGCGCCCTGCGGGGAGAGCCGCTGGAGGTGTACTCCGCCGACCTCACCCGTTATTTCTGCAGTCTCCACGAGGCCGTGGACCTGCTCAAGTCCGCCTGCCTCGGGGTCTCGCGGTCGGCCGCCACGACGCTGGATGTCGGCCCGCCCATGCCGATGGTCGAGTTCGCATCGCGCGTCGCGGGCGCCCTCGAGGCCCGCGGGCATCCCGCCTCGACGGTCGTGCTCGAGAAGCTCGACGGCGCGGAGGCGCGCCACGAAGAGCTCTGGTCTTCCACCGAGGAGGTTGTGCGGCCGGCGAGCGTCCCCGGCGTGGCGCGGATCGACACCCAGGATCGTCTGGCGGTGGAACCCGGGGAGATCCTGCGCTCCCTGCGGGACGGCGTCCCGGAGCCCGAGCTGCTGGACCGCGTGCGGGAATGGGCCGGTGTTCCTAGGCAGCCGACAGCCGCTTGACGCTGTCGACAAAGGCGCGGGCGTGGTCGACAGGGGTCGTGGGCAGGATGCCGTGGCCGAGGTTGGCGATGTGGCCGCCGCCCTGCGCCGTCCTTCCCTCGGCGATTAGAGCCGCCGCCCGGCGCTCGATCTCCGGGATGGGCGCGAGAAGCGCTGCCGGATCGAGGTTCCCCTGCAGCACCCTCCGGCCGCCGCCGTCCTCGACCGCCCGGCGCACCGCCGAGAGCGGCTGCCGCCAGTCGACCGAGAGGACGTCGACCGGCAGGTCGCGCAGCCCTGGCAGCAGGTGCGCGCCGCCGTTCACGTAGTAGACGAGCGGAGCGCGCTCGGGCCCCGGCGGCGAGGCTTCGCGGAGGCCGCGGATCACCTTCTGGAGCGGCGGCAGGGCGAGGCTCCGCCAGCGCTCGAGGTCGAGGAGGCCGCCCCAGGTGTCGAAGAGCTGGAGGGCCTGGGCGCCAGCCCGGAGCTGGCCGCGGAGGTAGGCGAGCGAGGTGTCGGCGAGGCGGTCGAGGAGGAGCGCCAACCCCTCCGGGTCGCTGTAGCTCCAGGCCAGCAGGTGGCCGAAGTGCTTGGAGCCGCCCCCCTCGACCAGGTAGGCGGCGAGGGTCCAGGGGGTGCCGCCGAATCCCAGCAGGGGGACCGCTCCCGCCAGCTCCCGCCGGACCAGGCGCAGGGCCGCGTAGACGTAGCCCAGGCTCTCCTCGACGTCGGCGTCCCCCAGCGGCCGCAGGGCTGCCGCGTCCTCGCGCGTGCGCACCGGGTGCGGGAAGGTGGGGCCGTCGCCTTGCTCGAACTTGAGCTCCGCCCCCATCGCCTCGAGCGGCAGCAGGATGTCGGCGAAGAGGATGGCGGCGTCGACGCCGAGGATGCGCACCGGCTGGAGGGTCACCTCGGCCGCCAGCTCCGGGGTCTTGCAGAGGGTGAGGAAGTCGGCCTTCTGCCGCACCGCCCGGTACTCCGGCAGATAGCGACCGGCCTGGCGCATGATCCACACCGGCAGGCGCTCGGTCGCCTCGCCGCGGCAGGCGCGGAGGAAGAGGTCGTTCTGGGCGGTCACCGGCGCGAGGATAGCAAACTGCCGCCATATACTTCCGCGCCATGAGCCCTGCCGGCATACCGGAGATCGTGGAGATCGACGGCGCCTCGCTCACCCTCGGGCATTTCGGGGAGGTCGTCCTCGGGCACGCCGCCGCTGCCCTCACCCCCGCCGCCCGCGAGCGGGTGCGCGCCGGGCGGGCGGAGGTCGAGCGGGCCCTCGTCTCCGGCGCCGCGGTCTACGGCGTCAACACCGGCTTCGGCGATCTCGCCTCGGTGCGCATCGAGCCCGAGCGCCTGCTCGCGCTGCAGCGGAACCTCATCCTGTCGCACGCCGCCGGGATGGGCGAGCCGCTCCCCGACGCCGCAGTCCGCGGCATGCTGCTGCTGCGCGCCAACACCCTGGCGCGCGGCTATTCTGGAGTGCGCGAGGAGGTCATCGACGCCCTCCTGGCGCTCCTGAACCACGACCTCCTGCCGGTGGTGCCCAGCCGCGGCTCGGTGGGCGCCAGCGGCGACCTGGCGCCCCTCGCCCACCTCGCCCTCCCCCTCCTCGGCCGCGGCCGCCTGCGCGACGGCCGCCGCGGCGTCGAGGTCGACGTCGCCGCCGGCCTTGCGCGGGCCGGCATCGCTCCGCTCACCCTGCAGGCGAAGGAGGGTCTGGCGCTCATCAACGGCACCCAGGCCATGGCTTCGCTCCTCGGGTTGGCGGCGCTCGAGGCCGGGAGGATGACCCGGATCGCCGACCTGGTGGGGGCGCTCTCGACCGACGCGCTCCGCGGCACCGACTGCGCCTTCGATCCCCGCATCCACGCCCTGCGGCCCTACCCTGGACAGATCGCCAGCGCCGCCAACCTCTGGCGTCTGCTCTCCGGCTCGGGCATCCGCGAATCGCACCGCCACGGCGATGTGCGGGTGCAGGACCCCTACTCGGTGCGCTGTATGCCGCAGGTGCACGGTGCCGTCCGCGGGCTGGTCGCCGACGTCAAGGCGAAGCTCGCCGTCGAGATCAACTCGGTGACCGACAACCCGCTGGTCTTCCC
>DATNKQ010000479.1:0-4819 GCA_035603315.1 Thermoanaerobaculia bacterium | reverse complement strand
CTTCTGGCGGCTGAGGAAGACGCTCCGCGCCAGCTGCATGGTGATCGTCGAGGCGCCCTGGACGAACTTGCCGCGGTGGATGTCGGTGAGGGTGGCGCGCACGATGCCCATGGCGTCGACGCCGCCGTGGTGGAAGAAGTTGGCGTCCTCGGAGGCGAGCACGGCCTGCTGGATGATGGGCGGGATCTCGCTCTCCTTGAGCATCACCCGCCGCTCCCGCGCGAAGCCGCGGAAGACCTGTCCCTTGTCGTCGTAGAGCTGGGTCACCAGGCTGGGGGTGAAGCTGGCGAGCGAGTCGACGCGCGGCATGTGGATGGCGGCGGCGACCGCCACCCCGCCGACGGCGCCGCCCAGGAGGGCCGCCAGGATGGGCCAGGTCCAGCGCAGGATGCGGCGGGGGCGCCGCTCGCGAGGGAGGGGGCGAGGTCCGCCGGGTCCGCGCTCGGCCATAGGTTCGTACCGCACGGGGCGATTATAGTGATAGAAACACGCCGGAGGCTCCATGGCCGACCCCGGAACCGTCCGCAGCCCCTTCCAGCCTCAGCCCATCTCGCCGCGCGACCCGGCAGCTCCGCACCGCGGCTGCAGCAAGCCGGCGCTCGTCGGCTGCGGCCTCCTCCTCGTCCTCCTGGGACTGGGGGCGATCCTTTTCATCGTCAACGCGCAGGGCATCACCGCCTGGTGGCTGCGGCTGCTGGAGAAGCAGGTGCAGACCCAGCTCCCGCCCGACGCCACGGCCCAGGACCGCGAGCGGCTGCGGGCGGCCTTCGCGGACGTCCGGCGCGCCCTGGAGACGCAGAAGATCGACGCCGCGGCCCTGCAACAGGTGCAGACGAGGGTCCTGCAGATCGCCAAGAAGACCGGCCAGGTCAGCCGCCAGGACATCCTCGACCTGACGGCGGCCCTGGAGCGGCTGGCGGGGAAGAGCCCGCCGCCTCAACCCAGTCCGCCCGCCGAGACCCCAGCTCCGCCGCCAGGGTCGGGTGGGGGAGTGGCCTGACGCCTCGGATCGGTTGATCGCTTCGGAATCCATCTGGACACGGGCAGGCAAGCTGCCCGTGGCACACCTTCGACAATCGCTGCTCCGCGAGAAAGCGAATCGTAGGCCATCGCACTGGAGTTGTGCCACTGGCGGCTTGCCCGCCAGTGTCCAATACTTTTCCTTTGGCCGACCCGGAACATTCCGCCCCGCTTTCGCGTTTAGAATCCCGCCATGGCCGGATTCCAGCTCGTCTCCCGCTTCACTCCCCAGGGCGATCAGCCGGCGGCGATCGACCAGCTCGTCGAGGGCATCCGCCGCGGCGACCGCGAGCAGGTGCTCCTGGGGGTCACCGGCTCGGGGAAGACCTTCTCGATCGCCAAGGTGATCGAGTCGCTCGACCGCCCCACCCTCGTCCTCTCCCACAACAAGATCCTGGCGGCGCAGCTCTTCCAGGAGTTCCGCAGCTTCTTCCCCCACAACGCCGTCGAGTACTTCGTCTCCTACTACGACTACTACCAGCCCGAGGCCTACGTCCCGCAGACCGACACCTACATCGAGAAAGAGACGACGATCAACGAGGAGATCGACCGCCTGCGGCTGCGCGCCACCAAGGCCCTCTTCGAGCGCCGCGACGTGGTGATCGTCGCCTCGGTCTCCTGCATCTACGGCCTCGGCTCGCCGGAGACCTTCTTCGGCATGCTGCAGTTCTTCACCCGCGGCGACGACCTAGGGATGGACATCGCCCTCAGGCGCCTCACCGAGATGCAGTACCAGCGCACCCAGCTCGACCTCTACCACGGCAGCTTCCGGGTGCGCGGCGACATCCTGGAGATCCTCCCCGCCTACGAGGAGGCGGGCATCCGGGTGGAGTACTTCGGCGACGAGATCGAGCGCATCACCCGCTTCGACGTCCTGCGCGGCGACGTGCTCGACGAGATCGAGAAGATCGCCGTCTACCCGAAGACCCATTACGTGACGCCGCGCGAGCGCCTGGAGCGGGCGATCGTCACGATCCGCGAGGAGCTGGCGGAGCGGCTGCCGGCGCTGGAGGCCGAGGGCAAGCTCCTGGAGCGCCAGCGGCTGGAGCAGCGCACCCGCTTCGACCTCGAGATGCTGAAGGAGATCGGCTACTGCCACGGCATCGAGAACTACTCGCGCCACCTCTCGGGCCGCGCCGCCGGCCAGCCGCCGCCGACCCTCATCGACTACTTCCCCGACGACTTCCTGCTGGTGGTCGACGAGAGCCACCAGACCATCCCGCAGGTGCGCGGGATGTTCCACGGCGACCGCTCGCGCAAGCAGACGCTGGTCGACTTCGGCTTCCGCCTGCCGTCGGCGCTCGACAACCGGCCGCTGACCTTCGAGGAGTTCGACGCCCTGGTCGGCCAGCGGATCTACGTCTCGGCGACCCCCGCCCCCTGGGAGCTGACGCGCACCGGCGGCGTCGTCGTCGAGCAGGTCATCCGCCCCACCGGCCTCCTCGATCCGGTGATCGAGGTGCGGAAGGCGCAGGGGCAGATCGACGACCTGGTGGCGGAGATCCGCCGGGTGGTGGATCGCAAGGAGCGGGTCCTGGTGACGACGCTCACCAAGCGCATGGCCGAGGAGCTCACCCAGTACCTGGGCGAGCTGGGGGTCAAGGTGCGCTACCTGCACAGCGACGTCGAGACCCTCGAACGGGTGGAGATCGTCACCGCGCTCCGGCGCGGCGAGTTCGACGTCCTGGTGGGGATCAACCTGCTGCGCGAGGGTCTCGACCTGCCGGAGGTCTCGCTGGTGGCCATCCTCGACGCCGACAAGGAGGGCTTCCTGAGGAGCGGCACCTCGCTCATCCAGACCTCCGGCCGCGCGGCGAGGAACCTCAACGGTCGCGTCGTCTTCTACGCCGACCGCATGACCGACTCCATGCGGCGGGCGATGGACGAGACCGAGCGCCGGCGGGCCAAGCAGCGCGAATACAACGTGGAGTTCGGGATCGAGCCGACGACCATCCTCAAGGACATCCACAACCCGCTGGTGCAGATGGCCAACCTCGACTACTACTCGGTCGGCCCCACCCGCCTCTCGGACATCGCTGAGAGCCTCGACGTGCCGCTGGCGGAGCAGATCTCGCGGCTCGAGAAGGAGATGCGCGCCGCCGCCAAGCGCCTGGAGTTCGAGGAGGCGGCAGCCCTCCGCGACAAGCTCCGCGAGCTGCGCGAGATCCAGATCTACGCGGGGTAGGAAATCAGGTCGCCGAAACCGCAGGCGGCCGAATCCCCCTCGTCACGACGATACTGAACCTCAAGCCGCCGGCGCGGGACCTACAAGTAAGGGGGAGGTCGCGCGCGCTGCGATGCCCCTCGCCTCGCTGAGGGCGAAGACCTTCCTGGCCTCATTTCTGCAGTGATTCCTGCCCATCTGAAGAAAGGAAGGAAGCCATGAGATTCAAGGGTATCCCAAGAGTGAAACGGCTGGCTTCACGGCTCTTTGAAACCGCGGCGCGGGCCGGCGTCTGGAGGTCGATCGTCGGCGCAGTGGCGCTCGTGTTGCTGTTGCCTGCCGGTCGGTTGCAAGCGCAGGAAGGCGATGCCGCCGGTGTCCAGGCCTTCCTCCCCGGACCAGTGCGGAGCGTCTCCACGGTGCCGGCGAACGGGGACCTGAACCCCTACGGCGTCGCCTTCGTGCCGGCCCAGTTCCCGGCCGGCGGGACCATCCATCCCGGCGACATCCTGGTCTCCAACTTCAACAACAGCGACAACCTGCAGGGGACCGGCACCACCATCGTGACGGTGCCGACGACCGGCGGCACGTCGTTGTTCTTCCAGGGGCAGTCAGGGCTCGGTCTGTCGACCGGCCTCGCGGTCCTCAAGGCAGGCCTGGTCGTGGTGGGCAACTTCCCGACCGCCGACGGCTCGTGCGCCACGGGGCAGGCGGGTTCTCTCCTCGTCCTCAACAGCAAGGGGCACCTGCTGGCGACGCTCGACCACGCCGCCACCATCAACGGTCCCTGGGACCTGACCGTCAGCGAAGGGAAAAACGGCAGCGTCCAGATCTTCGTCGCCAACGCGCTTACCGGCACGGTGACCCGCCTGGACGCGACGGCCACCGCCACCGGGTTGACGGTGCAGAAGGAGACCCAGGTCGCCTCGGGTTACATGCACCGCTGCGATCCCGTGGCGTTGGTCGTCGCCCCGACCGGTCTGGTCTACGACGCCGCCCGAGACGTCCTCTACGTGGCCTCGACCGAGGACAACGCGATCTTTGCCCTCCACCATGCCGGCAAGCGGACGAACGACGCGGGTCCGGGGAGCGTGATCTACCACGACGACCGCCACCTGCACGGGCCGAACGGCATGGCGCTCGCCCCCAACGGCGACCTCCTGGCGAGCCAGAGCGACGCCATCAACCCGGACGCCAACCAGCCAAGCGAGATCGTCGAGTTCACCACCAGCGGCCGCTTCGTCAAGCAGATCTCGATGGACCCCATGCAGGGCGGCGCCTTCGGCCTCGCCGTGGCGACCTCCGGGCACACCGCCCAGCTCGCCGCGGTGGACGACGCCACCAACACCCTGGTGATCTGGACCCTGCCGCACTGAGCGGCTCCGGGCGATGCGGGCCCGCGCGGTCGTGGCGGCGGCCGCGCTCGGTGAGCTGCGCGAGATCCAGATCTACGCGGTGTGAACGGGCGGGCGCGCTGCTACAGTCTGTTGGGCGACCGATGAACCAGGTCGGCGCCCGCGAAAATCCATGATCTGTCATCCTGAGCGAGAGCGAAGGACCTGGGCGGTGGGCGGCCTTCCAAACTTTTGGTAGCAAAGGGCTTCGCGCCGCCCTTCCCCCAGATCCTTCGCTCAC
>DATNKQ010000475.1:0-9028 GCA_035603315.1 Thermoanaerobaculia bacterium | reverse complement strand
GCCGCGGTCGTGCCGCACGGCAAGGTGGACGGCGCCGGCGACGTCTATCTCCTCCGCGACACCGGCCAGAACGCCTTCCTGCGGGCGCGCATCCTCCTCGGCGGGCGCCAGGTGGATGCGGTGGAGACTCCCTTCACCGTCGCCGGCACGACCTATCCCGCCGGCAGCTGGATCGTGCAGGCGCCGCGCGAGGCGGTGGAGGAGGTCGCCGCCCGCACCGGCCTCGACTTCACGGCCGCGACGGGACTTCCCGCGGACCTGAGGCGCCACGTCGTCGACCTGCCGCGCCTGGGCCTCCTGCACACCTGGACCGACACCCAGGACGCCGGCTGGGCGCGCTACACGCTCGATCGGGAGAAGCTCGACTACACCCTCATCAACCCCGACGACCTGAAGCGCGGCGGGCTCGCCTCGCGGTTCGACGTCATCCTCTTCCCCAGCGCCCACGGCGACTTCGCGGAGCTCGTCCACGGCATCGATCCCCGCTTCGGGCCGCTCGACTACACCCCGAGCCCCGAGTTCCCCAGCCTCGGCATCCCCGATGCTTCGCCCGACATCACCGGCGGCATGGGCTTCGAGGGGCTCCTGAACCTGCAGAGCTTCGTGCGCGAGGGCGGCGTCCTGGTGGCGCTCGGCAACGCCGGCACGCTGGCGGTCGAGGGCGGCCTGGTGCGGCGGGTCGAGCGGGTGCCGGCCGGCGGCTTCAACACCCCGGGCTCGGAGCTGCGCGCGCGCGTGCTGCGCCCCGAGCACCCGATCGTCTACGGCTTCGAGGAGCTGCCGAGCGTCTTCCGCGGCAACGGCCCGCTCTGGGACGTGCGCGACGCCGACCGCGGCCTGGCGGTGCTGCAGTTCGGCACCAAGGAGGTGCCGGCGAAGGACGAGGAACGGCCGGCGAAGGGAGCCGCGGGCGAAGGGAACGGCCGCGCCGCCGGCGAGGCCTCCGTGCCGGCGGCGACGATCCGCGCCGGCGAGATCGAGGTCGAGGACGCCGACGCCCGGCCCGCGATTCCCGCGCCGGTGCCTCCTTCAGCCAGCGCGGCCGCCCCGGAGACGGCCCGCGCCCACCCGCCGGAGGCGAAGATCCCGGCCGACAAGCGGGAGCTGGTGGTCTCCGGCTTCGTCAAGGGCAAGGACGTGGTCGACGGCAAGCCGGCGATCCTCGACGTCCCGGTGGGGAAGGGAAGGGTGATCCTCTTCGCCTTCAATCCCCTCCATCGCTACCTGAACCACGCCGACTTCCGCTTCGTCTACAACGTGCTGCTCAACTGGAACGACCTGCCGAAGTAGCGTCGCGGCTCTCGCGCTCGGCCACCAGGATCACGGCGTCGCGATAGGCGCCGCGCTTCCAGTAGCGGCGGGGGAGGCGGCCGACCTCGCGGTAGCCGGCCTTGAGGAGCATCCGGTGGGAGGCGACGTTGTCCGCCATCACCTCGGAGATCAGCATGCGCAGGCCGAGCACCTCGAAGGCGTAGCGGGTGCGCACCCGCGCCGCGTCGGAGCCGTAGCCCTGGCCCCAGAGGTCGCGGCGTCCGAGGAGGGTGCCGGTGGCGGCGAAGCCGTTGCGCCAGTCGATGCGGTGAAGGCCGGAGAAGCCGATGTGCTCGCCCGCCAGGGTCTCGATAGCGAAGCTGACCTCGCCGTCCTCTGGACCGCCGCGCCGCTCGAAGAACGCCACCTCCGCGAAGCGCGTCAGCGGCAGGTCGCCGATGAGGGTCCAGGCGGTGATCTCCGGATCGTTGATCCAGGCGAGAGCGTTCTCCAGGTGCCGCTCCTTGTCGAGGGGCACCAGCCGCACCTTGTCGCCTTCCCATCCCTGAGCCATGGAAGGGGATTGTAGCCCGGCTCGAAATACAAAAGGCCCCCGGAAATGCTTCCCGGGGGCCCTTGCTGAGACTGCTGGCTTCTCGACCTAGACGCTGCGCCTCCGCAGGCGGAGCAGGGCGAAGGCGGCCAAGAGGAGCGAGAGAGCCGCCAGCCCGGCGCCCGAGAGCGTCGGGACCTCGGTGATGGCGGCGACCCGGAAGGCCGTCGGATCGGCGGCGCCGCCCACCCCCGGGTCGTCGGTCAGGACCGACGACTCGTTGGTGCCGTTGCCGTCGGCGTCGAAGAAGATGGTCCCCTGGTTCGAGATCGACGTCCCCTGGGTGCCGTTCTTGACCGTCGCCTGGATGGTGATGGTCACCGAGCCGTTGGCAGGGATGACGCCGTTCCAGTGCACGGTGTTGCCGGCGGTGTCGGCGACGGCGGTGCCCGCCGTGGCGTTCGCCGAGGTCAGCGCCAGCCCGGCCGGCAGCACGTCGGTGAACTCGTCGCCGGGGTTGTCCTGCTGGGCGGTGCCGCTCGAGTTGGTGAGGGTCACTGTGTAGGTGACCGTCCCGCCCTCGGCGAAGGTGCCGGAGACGGTCTTGGTGCCGCTGATCGCCGCCGGCGACAGCACGACGAACTGGGTGGGGTTGGCGGCGCCCGCCACCCCCGGGTCGTCGGTCTGGGCGGTGGCCTCGTTGACGCCGTTGCCGTCGGCGTCGAAGCTCAGATTGCCCTGGTTGCTCACCGTGTGGCCGAAGGTGCCGGCCTTGACGGTGGCGTGGATGGTCAGGGTGACCGAACCGCCGGCGACGATGCCGCCGCTCCAGGTCACCGTGTTGGTGCCGGTGTTGGCGGTCGCCGTGCCGGCGGTCGCCGAGGCGTCGACGAGGGCGAGGTCGGCGGGCAGGACGTCGGTGAACTCGTTGCCCGGGTTGTCATGCTGGTCGAAGGCGGCGCTGTTCGAGAGCACCACCGTGTAGGTGACGGTGCCTCCCTCGGCGAAGTTGCCGGCCACCGTCTTGGTGCCGCTGAGCGTCGCCGGCGACAGCACGGTCGTCGTGGCGCTCGCGGTGTTGTTGGCGTTCACCGGATCGGCGGTCGTCGCCGCGGTCGTCCCGTCGTCGGTCAGCGGTCCTGCCGTGTTGGGCGCGGTGACGGTGATGGCGAGCGTCGCCGTGTTGCCCTTGCCGAGGCTGGCGATGTTCCACAGGCCGGTCCCCGAGTTGAAGACGCCCTTCGAGGCGACCGAGCCTGTCGGGGTGAGCGACGGGAAGGCCGGGAAGGCTTCGTTGACGTTGACCGAGAAGGCGGTGTCGTCCCCCTTGTTGGTGGCGGTCAGGGTGTACGTCACCGAGCCGCCGACGAGGACCGTCGGGCTGCTGACGCTCATGGTGAGCGCCACGTCCGCCTCGCGCGGGGCGAGGAGCGAGACCGTCGAGTGGTTGTTGGCCGGGTTGGGGTCGAGCGGCGTCGCCGCGGTGATGGTGGCCGTGGCGTCGACGGGATCGGTGGTGGCGACGGTGGTGACGATATGGAGCGTGGCGCTGCCGGAGACGGCGACCGCGCCGACCGTCCACAGGCCGGTCGACGAGTCATAGGCGCCGGCGCCGTCGTCCGAGACGTAGGTGAGGCCGGCGGGGATGGGCACGCTCACCACCACGCCGGTGGCCGCGTTGGGGCCGGCGTTGCTCACCGCGGCGGTGAAGGTGACGGTGGCGCCAAGGGTCGTGTCCGTGGGTGCCAGCGTGCTGACGAAGCTCAGGCTGACTCCCAAGTCGGCCGACGGCGAGCCCTGGACCACCACCGCCTGCGCCCGGTTGCCGGCGGCGTTGTGGTGGTGGAAGAGGAGGGCGCCGAGCGAGCCGTTGTTGGCGAGGTTGGTCAAGTTCCAGGTCACCGGCAGCGTCGCCCCGTTCAGGTCCTGCTTCAGGTTGGCGCCGGCGAAGTTGAGCCCCTGGTTGGCGGCCGCGTAATCCCATTTGAAGGGACCTACGGCGGTGTCGTAGAAGAAGCTGTCCAGGGGTCCGCAGAGGGGCAGGAAGCCGGGGCAGGTCTCGACCTTCCAGCGGAACTTGGTGGTGCCGGCCGGCAGGCCGAGCTGGGCCGGCGTCGCCGCCAGGATCATGACGTTGTTGCGGAAGAGGGCCGAGTCGATCGACGACGCGGGGAGGCGGTTGACGAAGGTGCCGACGCCGACGCCGTTGGTCGCCAGGTTGAGGATCAGGGTCAAGAAGCTGTCCTGCCCCGTCGAGGTGCCGCCGAAGAGCGCGGACCCCGCGGTGCCGGGGTCGGTGTTGAAGAGGATGCGGTCGTAGGTGCCGTCCGAGTTGTTGTCGATGTAGATGCTGAACGAGACGTCCGTCGGGGTCGTCCAGTCGCCCCAGGTCGAGACGCCGAAGAGGATGAGGTTGGTCGCCGGGTCGTAGGCGACGCCGCCGTACTGCAGGTCGGCGAAGTCGGGGGCGTTGACGGGATCGAGCGGCGAGACGAACTGCAGCTCGAAGGGGGTGACGAGCGAGACCTCGTCGAAGACCGGCGCGGCAGTGGTGGCGGTGCAGACCGGGCCGGCGCCCAGGGTGCCGGTGCAGACGTCGGTGCCGGTGAGGAGGACCGCAGTCGAGCCCGTATTGACGCCGCCGGTGACGATGGTCGAGGCTGCCGACATCGCCGAGGCCGGGCGCGCCGCCATGTAGACCGGCACCCGCAGCTTGGGCTGGCCGGCGATCGAGAGGGTGACGTACCCCTCCTCCTCGGTGATCCAGTGGCGCGACAGGTTGCCGAGGCCGGCGAGCGCCCCGGGGGCCGCCTGGAGGGTGGCGACCGTGGGATCGATGACGTGCTTCATCTGCGCTGCGGTGGCGTTCATCTGCACGTCGAAGTCGACCGACTTGCCGGCCGGCACGGTGACGCTGCTACCGCCGGGCAGCGAGAAGGCGATCCCCGGCGCGTCGTTCCTGAGCACGATCGCCAGGTCGTAGGTGACGTCGGTGGGGCCGTTGTTGAGCACCCGGATGGTCTTCACCTGGGTGGCGGTGCTGACGACCGGGGTGTCGAAGGCGACGCTGACGACTCCGGAGTCGTCGGCGCTGAAGGCTACCGTCTTCGAGGCTGCCGAGTCGGCGTCGTCGACGCGCCCGGCGCCGATGCGGGCGGGAGAGTAGGCGAGGCCGGGGCCGTTCGAGCCGATCGTCACGTCGTGGAGGGCGCCGTTCATGGCCAGCGCCTTGAGCTCCTCCACCGACCAGTCGGGATGGAGCTGGCGCAGCAGAGCCATCGTCCCCGCCATGTGCGGCGTCGCCATCGAGGTGCCGGAGATGGTGAGCGCCTGGCTGCCGGGGATGAAGCCGGTGGGATTGGGCACGATGCAGCCGCCGGAGACGCAGGTCTTGCCGCTCTGGGTCGAGGTGATGCTCAAGCCGGGGGCGCTGATGTCGGGCTTGAGCTGGCGGGGAGTGCCCAGGCGCGGACCGCGGGAGGAGAAGCTCGCCAGGGTGTCGGCGCCGGTGGCCGCCGAGAGCGTGGCGTTGACGCCGCCGCCCAGTTGGGCCTTGATCGTGTTGCCGTTGGCGAGCGAGACGAAGACCGACGGGATGGTGACGGCCGGGCCCGGGGGCGCCGTGCCGCCCATCGTCGTCAGGTTGGGGTCGCCGGCCACGTTGTTGACGACGATGACGCCGATGGCGCCCGCCGCCTGCGCGTTCTGCACCTTGACGATGAAGCCGCAGGTGCCGCGATCGACGATGGCGATGTTGCCGGCGACCGCCGCCGCGTTGGTCAGCGCCGTGCAGCCGTCGGTGGTGCTGGGCCCGGACGGGTTCGCGGCATCAAGCGCCTGCACGACGCTGGCGGTCTGGCCCGAGGGCGCCGGCGGCGCCGGCACGAAGCCAGCGGCGGCGGCGGCGTAGCCGCCCGCGATCACCGGCGGCGAGTTGACGGTCAAGACCGCTCCCGGCACGCCGGAGTCGACGGCGGCGGCCACCGAGATGGCGCGTCCGGCGGAGGCCGGGCTGCTGGAGATGTAGAAGGTGTCGCCGGCGTTGCCCGCCGCAGCGGCCACGATCACCCCTGCCAGCGAGGCGTTCTCGGAAGCCACCGCCGAGGTGTCCGAGGGGTAGCCGAAGTTCGAGCCCAGCGACATGTTGATGACGTCCAGGTGGTCCGAGAAATCGTTGTCGCCGTTGGGGTCGATGGCCCAGTCGATGGCCTGCACGACGAGGCCCGTGCCGCCGCCGCAGCCGAAGACGCGGAGGGCGTAGAGCGAGGCCAGGGGCGCCACGCCGGGCCCGATGCGCAGCGAGGCGAAGGGCGCCGCCGGGCTGTAGGGGCCTGCGTAGGTGGCGCCGGCGGCGTCGACGCCGTAGCCCGCCGCCGTCCCCGCCACGTGCGAGCCGTGGTTGTTGCAGTCCATGGGATCGGGGTCGGGGGCGGGCAGGTTGTTGCCGTTGTAAGCGTCGCCCGCGAAGTCGGTGCCGCCGACCACCTTGGCGGTGGGGAAGAAGCCGTCGGCGTTGGTCGTCGTGTTGTTGGCCATGTAGTCGGCGAGCAGGCCGGTGCCGCCGAAGTTGGCGTGCTGGTAGTCGATGCCGGTGTCGATGATGCCGATCTTGATGCCGGCGCCGGTCAGATTGAGGCCCAGGCCCAGCGAGTCGTTCCACAGCTGCGGCGCGCCGATGAACGGCACGCTCGTCGAGTTCGTGGGGTACTCGAGGACGAGGTAGTGGACGGCCTTGACGCCGGGGAGCTTGCCGATCGCCTTCAGCTTGGCGGCGTCGACGGCGACGGCGATGCCGTTGTAGGCCCGCTTGACGCGGTAGATCTCGGTGGCGCCGATGTCCGTGCCCGAGAGGAGGGTGGCGAGCTTCGCCTGCTTCGGCTCGATGACCTGGAGCTGGGCTCTCACTGCGGCGTTGGCGGCGGCCTGGGCCTGCAGGCGGGGCAGCTGCGCGCTCTGGCGCAGAACCGTCCCGTAGACCACCGCGGCCGGCACGTCGGCGAGCTCGATCAGCACCTGGACGCGGCCGTCCGCGAGCTTGGCGGCGGTGACCGGAATCTCGCCGGGGAGGTTGAGCTCGTCTTCCTGGGCGAGCGCGGAGGGCGGCGCGACGGCCACGAAGGCCGCCAGGATCGCCGCGGAGAGCAGGAGCCGATTCAGAGTCGTGCAAAGAGACGAAGACATGCAGCCTCCCGAGACTGGACAGACGTCCATTCGTACGTGAATAAGACCGACGACTGCGACTACGCTTTTTCGGACGGCGGGAATCCTACTCGAAACTGGCACCGGAGGAAAGCCTCCTGGCGAGGCGTATCTCTCTTAAAAGGCGGTACTTCGAGGTTGCTGGAATGAGTCCGAGCGCTAGCGCTCGACCCAGTAGTTGGGTGCTTCCTTGGTGATCACCACGTCGTGGGCGTGGCTCTCCTTCAGGCCGGCGGCCGAGATGCGGACGAAGCGCGCCTTGGTCCGGAGCTCGTCGATCGAGGCGCAGCCCGCGAGACCCATGCCGGAGCGCAGGCCGCCGGTCAGCTGGGGGAGCATCTGGTGGACGGTCCCCTTGTAGGGGACCATGCCCTCGATCCCCTCGGGCACCAGCTTCGACAGGCTGCCGCTGCCGTCGCCCTCCTCCTGGAAGTAGCGCTCGGCGCTGCCGCGCGCCATCGCCGACAGCGAGCCCATGCCGCGGTAGGCCTTGTAGGTGCGGCCCTGGTAGAGGATGGTCTCGCCCGGGCTCTCCTCGGTGCCGGCGAAGAGCGAGCCGATCATCACCGAGTGGGCGCCGGCGACGATCGCCTTGGTCAGGTCGCCGGAGAACTTGATGCCGCCGTCGGCGATCACCGGGATGCCGCGCTCGGCGGCGGCCCGCGCGCAGTCGCGGATGGCGGTGACCTGGGGGAGGCCGGCGCCGGTGACGACGCGGGTGGTGCAGATGCTGCCCGGCCCGATCCCCACCTTGACGGCGTCGGCGCCGCGCTCGATCAGCGCCTCCGCCCCCTCGCGGGTGGCCACGTTGCCGATCACCAGCCGCACCTCGGGGAAGCGCTCGCGGAGGCGCGCCGCGGCCTCCAGCACCCCGCGGCTGTGGGCGTGCGAGGAGTCGAGGGCGAGGAGGTCGACCTTGGCGCGGACCAGGGCCGCCGCGCGCTCCAGGTAGTCGCCCGAGGAGCCCACGGCCGCCCCCACCCGGAGCCGCCCGAGCTCGTCCTTGCAGGCGCTCGGGTACTGCATCATCTTCTGGATGTCCTTGACCGTGATGAGGCCCTTCAGGTTGCCGCCGGCGTCGACCACCAGGAGCTTCTCGATGCGGTGGCGGTGGAGCGACGCCTTGGCCTGCTCGAGCGTCGTCCCCTCCGGCACCGTGATGAGGTTCTCCTTCGTCATCAGGTCGCCGATGCGCTTGTCGAGGTCGTCCTCGAAGCGCAGGTCGCGGTTGGTGAGGATGCCCACCAGGTGGCCCTCGGCATCGGTCACCGGCACCCCCGAGATCTTGAAGTGCGCCATCATCGCCAGCGCCTCGCGGATGCTCTGGTGCGGCCCCATGGTGACCGGGTCGACGATCATCCCCGCCTCGCTGCGCTTGACCTTGTCCACCTCCTCGGCCTGCGTCTCGATGGGGAGGTTCTTGTGGACGATGCCGATGCCGCCCTCCTGCGCCAGGGCGATCGCCAGGCGCGACTCGGTGACGGTGTCCATCGCCGCCGAGAGGATGGGGATGTTCATGACGATGCCGCGGCAGACCTGCGTCTTCAGATCCACCTGATTGGGGTGGGTGTCGGAGAGCCCGGGGACGACCGACACGTCGTCGAAGGTAAGGGCCAGGCGCGGTTCGCTCTCGTCCATCGGGGCCTCTCGGGCCTTTCGGGGGATGGGGCCGGCAGTCACCGGCCCAGGTTGGAAACCTAGGATAGCACACGCTCCGGGAGCGCTCCCGGAGGGCATGCCACTGATTCGGCGCGGCGCGCTCGCGCCGCTTCAGCCGGGGCAGATGCCGCGGCTGGCCGCGGCGACGTCGGGATCGCCGGATAGCTCGGGGCTCCGGGCGTAGCGGCAGAGGGCCGCGGCCAGGCGCGGGTCTCCCGCGTGGTCGTCCAAACCGCCGCGGACGACGAAGAAGCGGGCCGCCGCCTGATCGGGACGGCGGAGGCCGCCGGCGAGCGCCAGGCAGCGCTGCGGCGACGCCCACTGATGGCGGAGGGCGCCGCGATAGGCGGCGTGGGCCTCTCCGCC
>DATNKQ010000455.1:0-17305 GCA_035603315.1 Thermoanaerobaculia bacterium | reverse complement strand
CGTCGCCGTGACCTCGACCGAGTTGGCCGACTCGCAAGTCGGGCTGGTGGCGGCGCGGACGACGTAGAAGTACGCGGTGTTGCAGGTCAGGCCGGTGTCGGAGAAGGAGGTCGTGGTGACGCTGCCGACCTGGGTGTAGGGGCCGCCCGAGGTCGTCGAGCGCAGGACGTGGTACTCGGTGGCGCCGGAGACCGCGCTCCAGGAGAGGTTGATCTGGGTCTGGCCCGCCGCGGTGGCGGAGACGCCGGTCGGAGCTCCCGGCGGCGTGCAGCTGGCGCCGGAGTCGGCGATGGCCGCCGTCCAGATCTCCTCGTTGGCGTTGTTGCGGCGGTCGGTCCAGGTGGGGAAGAAGGTGCCGGCGCGGCCGGAGAGAGCGTTGTAGTCGCCGTACTGGTTGCCGGAGTCGGAGCCCGACACTGTCTCGTCGGTCTGCGCCGTGGTGACCTTGAAGGGGGCGCTCCAGGTGGCGCCGTCGTCGGTCGACGACTGGTACCAGACGTCGGTCTTCTTGCGCCCGGCGTCGTTGACCGTGTCGTAGTAGATGATCGAGATGCCGCCGGTGGTGTCGTCGACGGTCAGCCACTGGTTGAACTGGTCGTTTTTCGAGGCCTGGTTGTTGATCTTTACCGGCGTCGACCAGCTGGTGCCGCCGTTCGTCGAGCGCGAGAAGAAGATGCGGGTCTTGCAGGTCGACGCCACGTTGGTGCCCGGCTCGTTGCTGGGGATGGTGCAGCCGGCGTCGCCGCTCAGATCCATCCACGAGGCGTAGACGTTGTTCTTGGTGCCGCTCTTGTTGGTGCCGAGCGAGACGTAGATCAGCGGCTTGCGGCTGGCCATCGCCGGGATGGTGATGTTGAACGAGCCGAAGGTGCTGGCGATCTGGGTCGGCGTACCGTAGGAGACGCCGCCGTTGGTCGACTTGACGACGAAGATCCGCTGGCTCCCGGTGTCGGGCCAGGAGCCGAAGAGGTCGCCGCCGCTGTTGGTCTTGACGTCGGCGCCGATGCCGGTGCCGGTCGTCTCGGAGCCGCTGACCTGGATGGCGGTCTGCCAGGAGCCGGTGGGGCCGGTCCGCCGGTTCATGAAGACCGGCGCGCCGTTGTGCCAGATGGCGTAGAGGTTGTCCTTGAAGGCCGAGGCGGCGCTGTGGTCGGCCCAGATCATCTGCTTGTCGGTGCTCGACTGGCTGCCGGAGAAGGTGGCGTCGAAGGCCCAGGTGGAACCGTTGTTGGTCGACTTGTAGGACCGCATGTGGAGGATCGTGCCGGCGGAGTTGATGCCGATGGTCGTCGACCAGGCGGTGCCGTCCGAGGTCCAATCGACGGTGGGATCGGAGTGAAACGCGTCGCCCGTCACGAGCGGCAGGGTCGTCTGCCCCCAGCTCGCGCCGCTGTTGGTGGAGAAGTAGACGGCCTGCATGCCGCTGCCGCCGATGTTGTTCGAGGCGGAGATGATCTTGGTGGTGTCGAAGGGATCGACGCGGATGTCGGACTCGCTGCGGCGGCTGGTCTGGAGGCCGGAGATCCGCTGCTCGCCGCTCTCGCTGATGACGCGGGTGGCCAGTCTCGAGGGCTCACGCTTGCCGGGTTTCAAATCCTGGTGCGCGAGCATCCACTCGTAGACCTCCTTCAGGACGAGCGGGTAGCCGCCGGTGGGGTCCTTGGGGGAGTAGGTGATCTCGGGGTGGGCCTTGCGCCAGACCACCCGCAGCCAGGGGGGCAGCGGGTTGCGGTCCTTGACCTCGTCGGCCCGCAGGAGAGAGAAGTCCTGGTTGGCCAGGATCAGCCTTTCGAGAGCGCTGCCGGGCTGGATGCGGTCCTGCGAGAGCTGGGCGCTCAGGCTCGGCCAGGCGCCGGCGGCTTGGGCGGGCGCGGCCGCGAGCCCGATGAACGACAACAACAAGAGGGCGAAAAGGGTCCTGCGCATGTGAAATCCTCCAAGAAAAGAGTGCGCTGCAAAGACCGCCGGCAGCACGCCGGCCGGCCGGGATCGCGGTCGGTCACGACGGCGCGACCGCCGCCTGCTTCCGAAGCGGCGGCGGGAGAGCTAGATCAGGGGGGAGTCAAGCGATCGGAGGGCCGCGGGCGGCGCGCGGGAGCGCGTAGTAGCGTGTGGCCGACGGGCTGGCGGCCGCTTGGAGCGCTGCGGCCGGCGGCGGCGCGGCGGCCAGCCGAGGCAGCGGCGTAAGGTGCGCTCCACCGGTCTGGAAACGGAGCAGGCAGGCCGGACAGAGAGGATGCTCTTCGGTGGTCGCCGCGTGGAGGTGGAGAGCCCGGCCCGAGTGGTCGGTGGCGGAGACGACCGTCCGTTGCCGGATCCCGGCCAGCGCATCGTGCGCCTCGCCCGCGGGATGCAGGTCGAGAGCGCCGGCGAAGACCAGCGGCAACAGGAGCGCCGGCCACGGCGACCGTCTCCGCCCCTCCTGGCGAGCTCGGCGGATCATGACCCGCCGGCAGCCGCCACGCATGGGAAGCCCATACAGGGGATGGTGCCGGCGAGACTCCCATGCGAGCCGCAGACGTACATCTGCTAAGATCCAGCCGCCATGACTGGGCGAGAGCGACGGGAGCGATGCTGGCGGGCGCCTTGGGCGGCGCTGCTCCTGCCGCTGGTCTTCGCCGGCGCGCTCGACATCCACCCGGCGGGCGAGGCGCACGACCTGCTGGCCGGCATCGGCCGGCGGACAGTCGTCCAGGCCACATCTCACAAAGGCAAGGCGCTCCATCTCCACTCGGCGACCGCCGAGGAGCGCCCGACCTGCGCGGCCTGCCTGTTGCGACTGCAGACGAGCGGCGCCCACCTGCCGCCGTCGGCGGTCCCCGCCGCGCCGATGACCGCGGGCCGCATCCAGCCCGCCGCCGCCCCGGCGGCCGAACGCTACGCGTCCAACCCGCGCGGCGCCCGCGGTCCTCCCCTCTCCTGACCTCCACCTGAATTCGCTCTCGGGCCGCTCCTCGTAAGGGCGCGGCTGCCCGCGCTTGATCGCGCGGGCGACGACGAACCGTACGGCCGCCAGCGCGGCCGTGGCGATCACTTCTGGAGGTTCCGATGAGACGTATGTTTCCGAGCACGCTCGTGCTCTTGTTTCTGGCCGCGCTCTGCCCGGCCGCGGCCATGGCCGGCCAGGTCCGCGGCCGCGTCCTGGGCCCCGACGGCAACCCGCTCCCCGGCGTCACGGTCACCCTCGCCAACGACGTGACCGGCTTCTCGCAGGACACCACCTCCGACAAGAAGGGCGCCTTCCTCTTCTGGAACGTCCCCGACAACCCCTACCACCTGCGGGCCGCGCTCGAAGGCTTCGGCGAGGTCCACGTCGACCTGGACGTCCGCGGAAGCATCCCGGTCGACAAGGACGTCAAGCTGGTGCCGGCCTTCAAGGAGAGCACGACGGTCACCGCGGAGAAGGAGGCGGTGGCGCTCGAGACCGACGACTCCTCGAGCCACGTCGACATCGACAAGTCGCTGGTCCAGCGCTTCCCCGCCGCCGTCGCCTCGCGCGCCTTCGAGTCGATCGTGCTCTCGGCACCGGGCTTCAGCCAGGACGAGAACGGGCGCTACCACTTCCAGGGCGGCCACTCGCAGCAGCTCCTGGTCATCGACGGGCAGCCGATCGGCGACCAGGTGGGGGTCACCTTTTCGAACTCGCTCAACCCGGCGATCGCCCAGGGGATCGAGATCGTCACCGGCGGCGTCGCCGCCGAGTACGGCGAGAAGGCCAACGGCGTCATCAACCTCACCACCCGCTCAGCCCTCGGCCAGGACGGCTGGCGGGGCGACGCCGGCATCGGCGGGGCGCGCTTCTCGACCTTCGAGGGCTCGGTCGCGCTGGGGCACGGGACGTCCCGCTCGGGGATCTTCCTGGACCTCGACGGCTCGATGTCCGACCATTTCCTCGACCCCGTCTCCTTCGACAACTTCCACAACCACGGGAACACGCGGCGCGGCTTCCTGCGCTACGACCTGCTCTCCCAAGGCGGTTCCGACTCCCTCCGCTTCACCGGCAGCGGCGGCCGCACCGACCGCGACGTCACCAACTTCCCCTCGCAGGAGGCGGCCGGCCAGGACCAGCGGGTGGCTTCCACCGACTGGAACGCCAACCTCGGCTACCAGCACGTCAGCGCCGGCGGCTCCGTCTTCGAGGGCCAGGTCTACGGCCGCGACAACCGGCTGCGCCTCGACCCCTCGGCGGGCGACACGCCGGTTACCGCCCTGCAGAACCGCTCGCTCGGCAACGAGGGAATCAACGCGGCGCTGTCGAAGGCAATCGGTGCCAACGAGCTCAAGGTGGGGGCGCAGTGGAAGCGCTTCCCCCTCCGCGAGTCGTTCCGCTTCGGCATCACCGATCCCGGCTTCAACGACCCCGCGTCGCCGGGCTTCAACCCCCACCTCGCCCCCTACGACCTGACGCGCGGCGGCGCCTTCTTCGATTTCAACGGCGCGCGGAGCGGCCGCTACCTGGCAGCCTTCGTCCAGGACACCGTCCGGTGGCGGGACCTGACGCTCAACGCCGGCCTGCGCTACGACGAGAACCACCTCTTCAAGAGCGAGGACCTGCTGCAGCCGCGCGTCGGCCTCGCTTACTACCTGCAGGCGACGAAGACCGTCTTCCGCGCCTCCTACGACCGCATGTTCATCACCCCCGAGTACGAGAACATCCTGCTCTCCTCCTCGGCCCAGGCGGCGTCCCTCGTGCCGCCCGACGTCCAGGCCTCGAACCAGCTCGGCTTCGGGCAGCTCTTCAACGTCTCGGAGCGCCACGATTCCTACAACCTGGGCGTCCAGCAGGGGATCGGGTCGGGCCTGCGGCTCGACCTCTCGTGGTGGAAGCGGAAGGTGGTGAACGCCGCCGACCAGGACCAGTTCTTCAACACCGGCATCGTCTTCCCGCTCAACTTCAAGGGCGCCGACCTCCACGGCTGGAACGCGCGCGTCGACGCCGGGCCCTACCAGGGGTTCCGCGGCTATCTCTCCCTGGGCCACGTGCGGGCCATCTACGACCCGCCGTTCGTCGGCGGCCTCTTCCTCGACTCCGGGGCGCTCGACACCCTGACCGGCGGCCCCTTCGTCATCGACCACGACCAGAACCTCCAGGAGCAGGCAGGGGTCTTCTGGGACATCCCGCAGAGCGGCTTCTGGGTCGGCGTCACCCAGCGCTACGACTCCGGGCTGGTGACCAACGCCGGCACGCTCGACGACGTCCTCGGCAGCCCCGACACGGCGTACGCCGCGCCGTTCATCCGTTTCGACGAGGTCCCGCAGCGGGTCAAGGGGCGGACCATCTGGAACCTCTCGCTGGGCGCCCGCCTGGAGCGCTACGGGCTGCCCTTCGAGGTGCAGGTGGACCTCCTGAACGCGGCCGACACCCAGGGCCTCTACAACTTCCAGTCGGTGTTCGGCGGGACGCACGTCATCCCGCCGCGAACGATTGCGGGCCGGGTGCGCTACGTGTTCTAGGCGCCCCCGGATACCGGTCTGGACGGGGGCGGCGGCGGCCGAGGTCCTTCCGCGCTCCTCCGCGGAAGAGGTCCTGCCGCTCCCGTCCAGTTTTTTCACGGCATCTCGCGCTGTCCTTAGCCGGCTTCCTTGCCGCCGCTCCCGCGGCTGGTTGGCACGCCGGGCCTCCGTAACACTGCCGGGCCTCCGGTAGCGTTGCCGGGTTTGCCGGGTTTGCCGGGTAGAGGGCCCCGGCTCGCCAATCGAATCTGAATTCATGCCGAAAGGGCGCCATTGGGCCGATTTAGCGTTCATCGGCCCGATTTAGCGGCCGTTGGGCCGATTTAGGAAAAAACCTGCCGATTTGGCAATCCGCGAGCCGGTGGAACGAAAAATCGGGCCGATTTAGCAACCGTATGCCCGATTTAGCAAAACTTTGCCCGATGGCCGCTAAATCGGGCCGCTGGCCGGTATATCGGCCCGATGGCCGCCAAATCGGGCCGATGGGAGGTTTTAAACTGAGACGGCGAGCAGTTCCAGTTCCCGGAAACGTTGCTCCCGGTGCGGCCGCCAGCGGCACGGCGGCCTCCAAGCCGAGGTGATCGACATACCGCTTTCGATTGGTAGCCCGCCCGAGGTTAGACACCCATCTTGACCGTCACACACCCGGGGCCTTTCCTCCTGAACTCCTGCGTCTCGGACCCCGCATCGCAGGCGTTCTTAAAGCTACGCGCGCCTCCGGTCCTACAGCTCCCGCCCAGACATTTTTCAAAGGCTTTTTACACGCTCCTTACGGGTGAGGGAGGGACTCCTCGCACGTACGAGGGAGGGAAGAAACGAGGGTTTACCCGTGTTCCTTGTGCGGAGAGATGTGCGCCCCGCGACCCCAAACCTCATCAGGAGATCCCATGACTTCGAACGCCGTCCTCTCGCAGCGAATCGGGCTGCTGGCGCTGGCCCTCCTCGCCGCCGCCTCCTCCGTGTCCGCCACCTCCTACGTGATGGTCTCTGACGCCAACCTGGCGGACCAGGCTGCCGTCATCGCGCAGGTGAAGATCTCCGCCGTCGAGCCCGCCGCCGCGGGGAGCGCGCCGGCCACCCTCTACCAGGTCGACGTCGAGCGCCTCCTCAAGGGCTACACCGCGGGCAGCACGATCATCGTGCGGGTGCCGGGCGGGATGAGCGCCGACGGCCGCGGCCTGCGCATCTGGGGCGCGCCCGAGTTCCACGTCGGCGAGGGCGCCCTCCTCTTCCTCCAGCCGCGGCCAGACGGCAGCTACGCCATCCTCCACCTGATGCTGGGGGCCTTCCACGCCGTCGACGCCGGCGGCCGCGAGATCGCCATCCGCAACCTCGCCGGGGCCGACGAGGTGAAGAAGTCGCCGAGCGGCGAGATCGTCGCCGCGCCCGGCTCCGACGTGCCGCGCGACCTCGCTCTCTTCGCCGGCTGGCTGCTGGACCGCGCGCAGGGCCAGGAGCGCCGCGCCGACTACTTCGTGACGCTGCCGGCGAACACCCTGGACACCATCCGCCAGAAGTTCACGCTGCTGAGCAGCGACGGCCTGGACCTGCGGTGGTTCGTCTTCGACACCGGCGGGAGCGTCACCTTCCTCGCCAACAGCGCCGGGCAGCAGGGGCTGGCCGGCGGCGGCTTCACCGAGTACCAGAACGCCCTGGCCGCGTGGACGAACGAGCCCACCACCCCCGTCCGCTACGTCTATGGCGGCGAGACCAGCTCGACCGCCGGCCTCAAGCGCTCCGACAACCTCAACACCATCCTCTGGAACGACCCCAACAACGAGGTCGGCTCGCCCTTCAGCTGCGACAGCGGCGGGACGCTGGCAGTGAGCGCGCCCTGGTTCGACCCCACGGTCACCGGCCGCTTCAACGGCGTCCGCTACCTCCAGATCCTGGAGGCTGACACCATCACCAATTCCGGCATCTCCTGCTTCTTCCAGGACAGCATCGCCCCCTCGAAGGCGGCGGAGGAGCTCTTCGGCCACGAGCTGGGGCATACCCTCGGACTCGGCCACTCCTGCGGCGATGCGGCCAGCGGCGGCTGCAGCGATCCCGTCAAGAGCGACTCTTTGATGCGCGCCTTCATCCACGACGACGGGCGCGGCGCCCGCCTCGGCAGCGACGACATCGCCGGGCTCCGCCGCCTCTACCTGCCGGCGGCGGCGAGCGGCCCCTGCCGCGCCAATGCGACGACGCTCTGCCTCCAGAGCCGGCGCTTCTCGGTGCAGGTCGACTGGCAGAACCAGTTCGACGGCACGAGCGGTGTGGGACGGGCGGTGCCGCGCACCGACGAGACCGGGTTCTTCTCCTTCGGCGACCCCTCGAACATCGAGCTGCTGGTGAAGATCCTCGACTTCGGCGATGTCATCAAGGTCTTCTACGGCGAGCTCACCGACCTGCATTTCACGATCACCGTCACCGACACCCGGACCGGCTCGGTCAAGACCTACGGCAACACCGCCGGCGACTGCGGCGGCATCGACCAGTCGGCCTTCGCCGCCAGCACCGCCGGCGCCAGCGTCGCCCTCAAGCGGACGGCTGCCGCCTCCGGATCGTGCCGGCCCGGCAAGAACACCCTCTGCCTGCTCCAGGGCCGGTTCGCGGTCACCGTCGACTGGGCGAACTCCGGAAACGGCACCAGCGGCCAGGGCGGCGCCGGGCCGCTGTCGAATCTGGTGGGGACGTTCTTCTTCACCGATCCCGCCAACGTCGAGCTGATGAGCAAGGTCATCGACTTCGGAGACCGCATCGCCTTCTTCTACGGCAGCCTCTCCGACCTGCCCTACACGATCCACGTCACCGACACGCTGTCGGGGGCGACGCAGACCTACCAGAGCACGGCGGGCCTGCTCTGCGGAGGGCTCGACAACAACGCTTTCTGAACCGATCTGAGAAGCCGGCGGATCAGCCCGCCGGCCGCCGCCGCATGATCCCCATGGCGAGCATCGTCATGACGTCTTCGCCATGCTGGTTGCGGACGGTGTAGCGGAGCCGGACCACGCCGCGGTCGGGCTTGCTGCGGGAAGGGACGGCCTCCAGCACCTCGATCTTAACCGCCAGGGTGTCGCCGGGCCGCACCGGCTTCAGCCAGCGCAGCTCGTCGACCCCCGGCGAGCCGAGGCTGCCGGTCTCGTCGCCCAAGGCCGTGTCGACCACCAGCCGCATGCAGAGCGCGGCGGTGTGCCAGCCGCTGGCGATGAGCCCGCCGTACGGCGAGCGCTTCGCCGCCTCCTCGTCGAGGTGCAGCGGCTGGGGATCGAACTCGCGGGCGAAGGCGACGATCGCCTCGCGGGTCACCGTCCGGCTGCCGGACTCGGCCTCGTCGCCGGGATGGAAGTCTTCGAGGTAGAGCGTCATCGGCGGCCCTAATCCCCCGGACAGAAGCGGAAGTGGCCGGCGAAGTCCCGGATGGCCGCCGGATCGGCGGGGGTACCGGCGAGATCGGCTGGCGCCTCCGGCTGGTCGGGGCGGGGATCGGGGGCGAACCAGATCCCCATGCGCAGGCGCTGGTCCCCCGGGCAGGGGACGATGAACATGGCGGTGATGCTGCGCCGCGAGGCGCCGGCCGTCACCACCCTGGCGCGGCGGGTGGTGTAGGCGACCTGGCGGCCGTGGACCTCCACCGTGCCGTGGCCGATCGGCCGCTCGTCGGCGATCTCGATGTCGGCGCGCTCTAGCCACTCCGGGTTCCTGCCCTCGCCGCTGAAGTAGCGGCGCAGCTTCTCCCGCTTGCCTCCCCAGGTGCGCGCGTTGACGTAGACGAAGCCGCGGCCCTCGAGGCGTCTCTCGCGATGCCCGGGCTGCGGCTCGCGGTCGGAGAAGATGGCGAGGTCCAGGAAGAAGGGGATGGAGAGCCCGCCCACCGGGTGGTAGCCGGCGGGGAGCTCGTCGTAGGGCAGCAGGCGGCGGGTGCGCTCGGCGCGCAGCCGGGGGTCGGCGATGCCGCGCTGCCACTCCTTGCCGGTGCGGTAGATGAACCAGGAGAAGGCGACGGCCGCCACCAGGCCGAGCGCCGCCAGCAGGCCGCAGCCGCAGCCGAGATAGGACCAGAAGGATCGCTCGCGGGTCTCGGCGTTCACATCCGCTCCGGCTCGGGGATGCCGAGCAGGCCGCCCATGGCGTCGAGGCCCCGGCGGCACGCCTGCACGGCGGCGAGGCGGGCGGCGCGCCGCGCGGGGTCCTTCTCCTGCAGGATGGGGTGGCGGTGGTAGACGGCGTTCCAGCGCTGGGCGATCTCCAGCGCGTGGCGCGCCAAGAGGGACAGCTCGAGGGCGGCGACGGCGCGCTCGACCACCTCGCCGGTCTGGGCCACCGTGAGGATGAGGTCCCAGAGGTCGTCCTCGAGGAGCTCGGGGGCGAGCCGCGCGACCTCGTCCGCCGAGACCTCGTCGGCGAGCCCCTCCTCGCGCAAGCGCCGGCGGATGTTCTTCGCCCGCACCAGCGAGTACTGGAGGTAGGGGCCGGACTCCCCCTCGAAGCTCAGGGCCTCGTCGAAGTCGAAGGCGATGACGCGGTTGGTGGTCGCCTTGGCCATGAAGAAGCGCAGGGCGGCGACGGCGATCTGATGGGCGAGGGAGTCCAGCGCCGCCGCGCCGAGCTCGCGGTTGCGGCTGGCGATCTCCTCCCGGCTCTTCGCCTCCAGGCGGTCGATGAGGTCGTCGGCCTTGACCCCGATCCCCTTGCGGCCGGACATCTCGAGCGTCCGCTCGTCCCCCTCGTCGAGGAAGCCGAGGAGGCGGGCGGTGGCCGGCGAGAGCGCCACCATCTCGTAGGAGAAGTGGATCGAGCGCTCTGCCTCGGCGGCATGGCCGAGGGCCTCGAGGCCGGCGCGGACGATCTTCTGCAGGTAGCTCTGGCGGGCGTCGATGACGTTGATCACCCGGAAGGCGCCGCCGAAGGGCGGGTGCTCAACCTCCCGCTCGTCGCCGTGGGTGGTCTCCCACACCCCCTCCTCGCGCCAGAAGCGGTAGGCGAAGTCGCGCCCCAGGAGGCCGAACTTCCAGAGCTGGTAGGCGATGTCCTTGCCGACGTAGGTGACGGTGCCGTCGGAGCGCACGATCACCTTGTCGGGGTCCTCGAGGCCGGCGAACTCCTGGCTCTCGGAGAGCGGCATCACCCAGCAGCCGGCGTTCTTGCCCTCCTTTTCCAGGCGCACGGCGCCGCTCTCCTTGAGCAGGCCGAACGCGTGCTCGAAGAAGGCCAGCCCGAGGATGTCGCTCTCGCGGGTCAGGAGGTCGTAGGAGACGTCCAGCCGGCGCATGGTGGCGAGGTGGCGGGCGACGACCCGCCGCGCCACCAGGCGCCCCATGGCGGCCAGGGGGCCGCGGCCGGTCTCCATGGCGTGCAGGGTCTCCCGCCGCCGCGCCTGCCGCTCGGGATCCTCCCCGTACCACTTTCCCACCTCGCTGTAGAGATCCCAGCAGTAGTAGTCGAACGGCTCGGGAAGGGCCTCCACCTGGGCGAGCGTCAGCGCCCGCAGGTCGACCAGCCCCACCACCACGTCGGCGAGCTGGACGCCGGTGTCGTCGATGTAGTTCTGCACCTCGACGGGCTGGCCGAGGCCCCGCAGCGAGCGGGCGAGCACGTCGCCCAGGACGGCGTTCCTCAGGTGGCCGATGTGGGCTGCCTTGTTGGGATTGATGTTGGTGTGCTCGATGATCACCTTGCCGCCATCGACAGTGGCCTGGGCATCGGCGCGCGCGTGGGGCAGCAGCGGGCTCGCCAGCACCCGCGCCGCGAAGACGTTGCGCTGGAAGTGGAGGTTCAGGTAGCCGGCGCCCTCGACCTGGACGGCGCGCACGTAATCCGGCAGCCGGCAGGCGGCCGCCAGCTCCTCCGCGATGGCCCGCGGGCTGCGCTTCAAGAGGCGGGCGAGCTGCATGGCGGCGGGGGAGGCCAGGTCGCCCAGCTCGCGCCGCGGCGGCACCTCCAGCACCGGCCGGTGGTCGACGCCGAAGCGGTCGCGGATCGTCCGGGCCAGCTCCTCCGCCAGCTCCTGCTTGACCTCCGGCCACATAGAGGGCAGGAGTCTATATCAGCGATCGGGCGCCCCCACCCTGATATCATTTGCTCCGTGGCCGAAGAAGAGCTGACCGAAAACCGCCTGACGGTGACGATGGACCGCACCCAGCTCGAGCTGGTCCAGGGCGACATCACCGACCTCGAGGTCGACGCCATCGTCAACGCCGCCAACGAGCGGCTGCAGATGGGCTCCGGCGTCGCCGGGGCGATCCGCCAGAAGGGCGGTCCGTCCATCCAGGAGGAGTGCAACCGGATCGGCGGCACCCCGGTGGGCACCGCGGTGATGACCGGCGCCGGCCACCTTCGGGCCAAGCAGGTGATCCACGCCGTGGGCCCGAAGATGGGGGAGGGGGACGAGGACCGCAAGCTCGGCTCGGCCGTGCGCGCCGCCTTGGCGCTCGCCGACCGGCGGGGCTTGAAGTCGATCGCGCTCCCCGCCATCTCGACCGGCGTCTTCGGCTTCCCCATGGAGCGCGCCGCCCGCATCATGCTGACCGAGATCCACCGCTATCTGCAGGGCGGCACCAAGCTCGAGCGGGTCGTCGTCAGCCTGCGCGACGACGCCTTCGAGGTCTTCAAGCGCGAGCTGCGACGGGGTTTTCGCTAGCTTCTCAGGCCACGAAGTAGGCGCTGGCGCGGATCTGCAGGCGAGCCCGCGGCTCGAAGCCGCTGCCGACGATGGCGAAGGCCGACGAGCCGCCCAAGATGGGCAGCACGATCCAGCCGTCGAAGCTCTCGCCGCCGGCGTAGGGCGGCACCACCGGCTCGATCTCCGCGATCTTGGTCCAGTGCTCCTCCTCGGAGTCGAAGGAGGCGCGCAGCTCGACGTAGGCGCGGTCGAGGTCGATGGTGCGCTGCCCCGAGGGATGCCAGAGCGAGAAGACGAAGCGCACCTCGTCGTAGGCGCTGGTCGCCACGTAGGCGCTGCCCGCCACCAAGAGCGGATAGGTGAAGGAGCCCTGCGAGTCGGTGGCGAAGATCTCGGGCGTCGAGTCGAAGACGATGCTGCGCGGGGGAACGGTGGGCGGCGGGTTCATGCGCCGCCCCGCGCCAGGTCGAGCGCCCGGCGCACACGGCGCGCGGTCTCCGGGGCGTCGTCGGCGGGCGCCGCGCCGAGGAGGGGAGCCGCCAGCCCGAAGGCCACCGCCCCCGCCGCCCGATAGGCCGGGATCTCCTCGACGCCGAAGCCGCCGGCGGCGAGCATGCGGATGTCGCCCAGCGGCTGGCGGATGGTCGCCAGGTAGGCCGGGCCGCCGACCGGCGGCAGGGGATAGACCTTGACGAGATCCGCCTCCAGCTCGGCGGCCGTAACCACCTCCGTGGGGGTGAGAGCGCCCATGACGAGGAAGAGCCCGGCCTGGCGGGCGAGGCCCGCCACCTGCGCGTTGGTGTTGGGGGTGACGAGGAACTCCGCTCCGGCGGCGATGGCCTCGCGGGCGCGGGTGGCGGTGGTCACCGTTCCCATGCCGATCCAGGGCGGGCCATCGCCCGGCCGGACCGCGCGGTCGGCCAGCAGTTCCCGCACCAGCCGGGGCGCCTCGGGAACGCTGAAGGTGATCTCGACGAGCTCGACGCCGGCGGCGGCCAGGGCTCGCGCCTGCCGCAGCGCCTCCTGCGGAGAGGGGGTGCGGACGACGCCGATGACGGGAGCTTGGGCGATGCTCTTGGCCACCTGCGGACGGGTTTCGACGAGGGTAGTCATGCGAAAAAGAAGTCTATCACTCCCCTGCCGGCGGCCCCGGGGCGACGAAATTGGGACAAATTGGGCTCATGGGTGGGAATCCAGCCCGGCGCGGAGTATCATTGGTTATACGACAGGGGCATCTATTATAAGCAGTATTTGATTGAGAGTGAATGGCCATTTCCGAGCGACCAGTCAGGGAATCACTCGATCAGCTTCTCCGGCGGTTGCGGCCGCGTCTGAAGCAGATCCTCGGACGCTACCGGGTGCCCGCTCACGACGCCGAGGACCTGGTCCAGGAGGCCCTGGTTTCCACCATCCAGAAGTGGGATGAGATCCAGGACCCCGAAGCGTGGCTGCTGGTGACGCTGCGGAACCGTTGCGTCGTCTACTGGCGCAAGCGCCGCACCAACCTCTACAGCTCGGTCGACGCCGCCATCCTGGAGCTCCTCTCCGAGCCGGTCGCCGCGCCCCAGGAGCAGGCCGAGCTGCGCTGGGACCTGAAGAACCTGATCGACGGCCTGCCGCAGCGCTGCCGCACCCTCCTGCGCCTCCGCTACGGCCTCGGCTACGACTCGGCGGAGGTGGCCGAGCAGATGGGCTATCACCCCTCGAGCGTGCGCAAGGTCGCCCGCCGCTGCATGGCCGCCCTGACCTACCAGATGGTCACCCGCGGCTTCACCGTGCCCGACGGGGGCGAGGATCCGGAAGACGAGTAGCGCGCTCCACCCGGCGGCAGATGCCGCGCAGGATGCGCACCTCTCGCTCCGCCAGGGCGGCGCGGGCGGCCAGACCGCGCAGGTCGCGCAGCACGCCCTCGAAGCTGTCGTCGCGGTCGAAGCCCACCTGTCCGAGCACGGCGGTCAGGTGCGCGAAGAGGCCGTCGATCTCCGCCGTGCTGGCCGGTGGCGGGAGAATCGATGCCGTGCCGTTCGGCGCGGCCAGCTCCCGCCCCTCCGCCCCCGCTGAAAGATAGAGCTCGTAGGCGAGGATGAGCACCGCCTGGCTGAGGTTGAGCGTCGGCTGTACGGGAGAGCAGGGGATGGTGACGACGGCGCCGCACAGGGCCAGCTCGTCGTTGGTCAGGCCGCCCACCTCGGGACCGAAGAGAAGCGCCGTCGGGGTTTCCGGCGGGTCAAGGGCGAGAAAGGCGGGGAGCTCGCGCGGCGCGAGGAGCGGGATGCCGAGGCGCCGGTCGCGCGTCGAGGTGGTGCCGACGACGCGGCGGAAAGGAGCGAGCGCCAGGGCGACCGTCGCCGCCCGCTCGCCCGCCCGCAAGACGTGGCCGGCGCCCACCGCGAAGGCGGTCGCCACCTTGCCCAGCTCCGGCGCCGGCTCGACGAGGATCAGCCGCGAGAGACCCATATTGGCCATCGCCCGCGCCGCCGAGCCGACGTTGCCCTCCTCGCGCGGGCGGACGAGCACCACCGCCGGCGCCCCCCGTCGATCTTCCATGCCCGGACTTTACTCCGTCCCATCCCGAGGCGTCCCGAGGTGGCAGGGTCGATCTGCGGGCGGTGCTCAAACTCGTGCTTCGGTCCGCACCAGCGGAGGCAATCCCTTGCGCTCCGTCCTCGATCGACCCTGCCACCTCGGGACGCCTCTCGCGGTCGGTGCTCAAATTCGCGCTTCGGTCCGATCGACCCTGCCACCTCGGGACGGCGCGCACGGCTCTCGTTGACACCCGCTGCCGGCGGGGGTAGTTTCAGGCCGTTTCAGCGGGAGAGAGAGCGATGAGCCCGAGAGCCAGCACGCGCGCCTATCTCATCTTTACCGGCAGCGGCCCCATCCTGGTGCTGTCGACCTATCCCAAGCTCACCGACGAGCGCCTGATGAGCAAGCTGCGCTACAAGGGGATCGACAAGTTCATCGCCTACGAGGTGGACCTCGAGGCCGTCAAGCAGCGCTACGAGCAGTCCTACGACAACATCCGCAAGGACCTCGAAGCGGAAGAGGACATGCGGGTCCTCGACTTCAACGGCCACCAGATCATGGCCAACTTCTCTTTGGACGAGCTCGGCGATCCCATCAAGTTCGGCGGTTGACTCGAGATCACGGCCGGAAGTCCCGCAGGTCGTACCCCAATTCGGCGAACAATCGATACATGGCCGGCAGCGGCAGGCCGACGACGTTCGTGTAGTTGCCGTCGATGGCCTCGACGAACAGGGCTCCAAGCCCCTGCACGGCGTAGGAGCCAGCCTTGTCCAGGGGCTCTCCCGTGGCCGCGTACCAGGCGATCTCTTCGTCGGAGAGAGACGCCATCCGCACCCGCGAGCTGTCGACGGCCACCGCAAACGCGTCGCGCGCTCCCGGACCCCTCGCGGGCTCGTGGAGGGCGACGCCGGTGAGCACGACGTGCTCGCGGCCGGCGATCGTCCGCAGCATCCGCGCCGCCTCCTCGCGGTCCCGCGGCTTGCCCAGGAGCTCGCCGCCGACCACCACCACGGTGTCGGCCGCCAGCACCAGCTCGCCGGCGGCGGCGCGGGCGGTGGCCTTCTCGACCGCCAGCCGCCGCACGTACTCGCGCGCCTCCTCGCCCGCCCGCGGCGTCTCGTCGAGGTCGACGGGACGGACTTCGAAGGCGAGGCCGAGGCTCGCCAGGAGCTCGCGCCGGCGCGGTGAGGCGGAGGCGAGGACGAGGGTGGGGAGGGCCGGCCGCGCCGCCGGGCCGCCCCTCGCGGGCGAATCGGCCATCGGCTCTAGGGGTAGTAGCCCCGCACCGTCTTGGCGGCGAGACCGGGCCGGTCGACCTTCACCTCGACGGTGCGGAACTTCTCCTGGTCGGTCTGCGTCGACTCGTAGGCCAGGAGGTACTGCGTGCGGAGATCCCGCTCGATCGTCGCGTAGACCTTCTCCAGCTCGGTCGCCTTCTCGATGAGGAAAATGCGGCCGCCGGTCTCCTCGGCCAGGCGCTGCAGCTTGTTGCGGACGTCGACGTCCGCCGGTGCGGTGGAGAGACCCATCCCCACCGAATAGATCGTCACGCCGGTGCGGCGGGCGTAGTCCAGCGCGTCGCTGAACTTGTAGTGGCTCCCCACGTCCTTGCCGTCGGTCAGGAGGACGATGGCCCGCTTCCCCTTGATGCCGCCGAAGGTGTAGAGGGCGTAGATGACGCTGTCGTAGAGGCTGGTGTTGCCTTCGGCGGTCAAGTTGGCGAGCCCCCCCGCCAGCACCTCGGGGTTGTTGGTGAAGCGGACGGCGAGGTTGGGTTTCTCGTTGAAGGTGATCACCGAGGCGCGGTCGCGGGGGGTGATGACCTTCTGGAAGAAGCGCAGGGCGCCCCGCACCGCCTCGTCCAGGCGCTCCGCCATCGAGCCCGAGGTGTCGAGCAGGATGCCGGCGTAGATCGGCACGTCCTTGACGACGTCGAAGCGCTGGAGCACCTGCGGCGCGCCGTCCTCGACGACCGAGAAGTCCTTCCTCTCCAGCCCGTCGATCGGCCGCCCGCGGTTGTCGAGGACGGTGGTGTAGAGCTCGACCAGGTCGACGTTGACCTTGGCGCCCGGCGGCGCGTTGACCATCACCACGTCTTCGCTGGAGTTGCCGTCCGCCAGGTAGGCGACGGCGCGGACGTAGGTCAGGCCCTGGCCCGGCGGCAGCACGATCGGCTGCGCGAAGGGGGGCTGGTAGAGGGTGGCGACGAGGTCGTCGTTGAGGTAGAACTCCACCCGCTCCAGCGAGTCCCCTTCCGGCACTTTGACCTCGGCCTGGGCGCGCAGGCTCTCGCGGTAGACGTTGCCCGGCTGCGGCTCGATCAGGCGGATGGCCAGCCGGTGGGGGCCGGTGTTGAGCTGCATCTCGTCGCGCGCCAGCTCTTGGCCGCCGGGCCCCAGGGCCACGGCCTTGAGGGTGTGGACCTTGGGCTGATCGCCCAGGTTGAGCTCGACGTTGTAGGGTTCGTGGCTTTTCGCCATCACCGGCTTGCCGTTGAGCAGGAAGGCCACCCGCGCGATCCCCTCGCCGGTCGTTACCGCCTCGACGCGCAGCTTGCCGATCGCCATGCCCTCGGGCGCCGGCAGGATGCGGATGGTGTGGTCGCCGGCGTGGAGCGAGGCGTTGGCCTCCGCGAGGAGACCCGGACGCGCAGCCGGGGCGGCCGGCGGGCTGGCGGGAGCGGGGGAGCCGGGAGCGGCGGCGACCTCGTGCGGCGGG
>DATNKQ010000454.1:0-7044 GCA_035603315.1 Thermoanaerobaculia bacterium | reverse complement strand
AGCGCCGCCGGCCGGCCAGGCCCCGCCGCTGCCACCCGCCAGAGGTGCCGGCGGTCGATGTCGTCCTGGTTGGAGGCGAAGAGGACCTCGCGCCGCCTGGCGGCCAGCGTGGCGTTCTCCACCTCGAACTCGCCGGGGGTGAGGAGAAGCGCCTCCCCTGCTCCGCCCGCTCCGCCTGCCGCCACCGCGACCGAGTAGAGGTGGCACCAGCCGTCCGCCTCCCAGGGGAAGACCAGGCGGGGGTCGGAGCCCGCGGCGCCGGTTGCCCACAGGAGTTGGTCGGGGCTGTCCAGGAAGTAGAAGACGCTGCCCTTCCCCTCGCGCGCCCTCCACACCTGCCGCCCCTGCCCGGTGGCGGGATCGGCGACGCGGATCGACCATGGGGGACCGGCGCGCCGCGGCACGAAGGGGAGGGCCTTGGGGGCAGTGGGGACGCGCACGAAGGCGATGGCGCGGCCGTCCGGCGACCAGGACGGGGCGACGTCCTGGTCGACGCTAGGGTCGAGGTAGCGCAGGGCCTTCGCCGCCACGTCGTAGACGCCGATGAAGGAGTGGTCGTCGCGCTCGCTGACGAAGGCGAGGAAGCGCCCGTCGGGCGACCAGCGGAGGGTGTCCGCAGCGCCGCGGGCATGGAGGAGTTGGATAGGCACTGCCTTGTCGCGGAGCGCCACCGACCACACCTGCCCGCCCTTGACGAAGGCCACGCGGTCGCCGCGCGGTGAGACGGCGGGCCAGCGGCCCTCGCCGAGGCGGCGGGGCGGGCCGCCGCTCGCGGAGACGATCCACAGCGCCTGCTCGGCGCCTGCCGGATCGCTCGTCGGGTTGGGGCTCTCGCCGTGGCCGTTGGCCTCGCCGCCCCGCACGTAGACCACCGACCTCCCGTCCGGCGTCCAGGCGAGGCCGCCGATCTCCTGCCCGTCGTCGGCGGAGTAGGCGGTGAGCTGGCGCGCCCGGTAGTCGGGTGGCGCGGCCGCCCAGACGTTGCGCACGCCCTTGACCAGCAGCACCCAGGCGACGCCGCCGCCGGCGGGCGCCGCCGTGAGATCGGAGGCGTAGGGCGCGGCCAGCACCTGTTCCAGGGTGGGCGCATGGCCGGGCGGGACGGCGGGCGTTTGCGCAGCCGACCCCAGGGGCGTGGCGGCGAGCGCGAGCGATAGGGCGACGGCGCGAAGATCGACGGTCACGCGAGTCCTTTCGGGTTCCCTATTCAAGTTTCCAGCGCGGTTGCCAGCGCAGGTCAGAAGTGAGTAGCAGGCGCGGGGATTCTACCCCCGCTTGAGCGCCTGCCGGCAGCGCTTCAGGGCGCGCTCGCGGCCGGGGATCGGCAGGTCCTCCAGGGCCGCCAGGTTGCGCTCGCGGCCGCCGCTCAGGCTCGACAGCACCTCGCGGTACTGGTGCTCGGCCATCTCCCGCCGGCCGAGGCGCAGGAGGCTGTCGGCGAGGAGGAGGCGCGCCTGGAAGAGGGCGGGGTCCAGGTAGAGGGCGGCGCGGTAGGAGGCGATCGCCTCGTCGGTGCGGCCGGCGAGGTCGTTGACGAACCCTTCGAGCGCATGGGCGGAGGGCTCCGAGGGATCGGCGGCCAGGGCTTCGTCGATCGTCCGCCGCGCGTCGTCGATGCGGTTGTCGGCCAGGAGCCGCGCCGCCGCCGCCAGCCGCTCGTGGACGGCGCAGGGACCCAGCGAAGGGGGCGAGGGGGGCGGCGGCAGCGCTTCGGCGGCCGGCGGCTCCGGCCGTGGCGGGGGCGCCGCGAGGGCGCGGGACGGGCGCGCGGCGGGTGGCGCCGGTGGCCGTGGAGAGGCGGCCGGCGCGGCGGGCTTCGCCGGCGGCTGCGGAGCGGCCACCGGCGGCCGGAAGATCCGTGGATGGTGGTAGCAGAAGCAGGCGCCGAGGTCGATCGCCGCCAGCGCGTCCTGGAGCTGCCACAGGGTCTCGGAGGCGCCGAGGAAGAGGAAGCCCTTGCGCGAGAGGACCTCGCCCACACTCGCCACCACCGCCTGCTGCAGCGGCCGCGAGAAGTAGATCAGCACGTTGCGCAGGAGGATGAGGTCGTACTCGTGGAACGGCAGGGCGTAGGGAGGGTGGGCGAGGTTCAGGGTCTGGTACTGGATGCGCGAGCGCAGCTCGGGGTCGAACGCGAAGAGCTTGCCCTGGCGGGTGAAGTGGCGCGCGAGGAGCGCCGGCGGCACCTGCGCCACCGCCCGCTCGCCGTAGTGGCCGCGCCGCGCCCCGGCGATGGCGTCCTCGTCGAGATCGGTGGCGAGGATGCTCCAGTCCCAGCCGGCGAGCGCCGGCTCGTGCGCCAGCTGCATGGCGAGGGTCGAGGGCTCCTCTCCGCGGGCGCAGGCGGCGGACCAGATGCGCAGGTGGCGCGAGGCGGCGCGGCTGCGCAGCAGGCGCGGCAGGACGTCGGTGCGGATGGCCTCGAACTGCTGCGGCGCGCGGAAGAAGTAGGACTCCTTGATGGTGATGAGCGGGATCAGGCTCTCCCACTCGGCGTCCAGCTCGCCCCTGGCGAGTGCCTCCAGGTAGTCCGCGGCGCCGGCGAAGCCCGCGGTCCGCGCCCGCCGCGCCGCCACCTCGACGAGGAAGGCGTGACGCTCGCGCGGCACGACGTTGCCGGTCACCTCGCGGATCAGCTCGACGAAGCGCTCGACGGGCACGCCGGCGGCCGCGTTCATGGACGCACGCGGTTGCGGCCGGCCGCCTTGGCCTCGTAGAGGCGGCGGTCGGCGAGCGACACCAGGAGGTCGGCGGTGACCTTGCCGGAGATCTCGGCCATCTCGCAGACGCCGAAAGAGGCGGTTACCGCCACCTCTCCTCCCGGCAGGGGGACGGCGGAGCCCTCGAGCGCCACCCGCAGCCGCTCGGCCGCCAGGCGGCCGGAGTCGAGGTCGACCTGCGGCAGGATGGCGAGGAACTCCTCGCCGCCGTAACGCCCCAGGAGGTCGCCGACCCGCAGGCAGCGCCTGAGCACGGCGGCCGACTCGCGCAGCACGGCGTCCCCCGCCAGGTGGCCGTGGGTGTCGTTGACGAGCTTGAAGTTGTCGAGGTCGCAGAGGACGATCGAGAGGGGCGTGCGGTAGCGGCGGGCGCGCTCCAGCTCCTCGCTCAAACGATCGTAGGTGGCGCGGTGGTTGAGCTGGCGGGTGAGCCCGTCATGCGTCGACAGCTCGTGCAGCCGCTGCGAGAGCCGGGCGTTGTCGAGCACCAGGGCCAGGTGGCCGGCGAGCCCCGCCAACAGCTCGGCGGTGACGGCGGCGAGCTGCTGCGGATCGCGCGGCAGGAGCGCCAGGACGGCCCGCGCCTCGCGGACGGCCAGGGGAAGCCAGACGGCGCGGTCGAGCTCCAGGGGCGGCGGTCCCGGAGCCCCCGGCTCGTCGACCTCATCGGCGGCCTCGTCGGCGACCTCGCCGCTCAGCTGCACGTCGAGGGTCGCCGCCGGCGGCGCCTCGACCCGCGCCACCAGGAGATCGCGCAGGCGCTCGAAATCCACCCGCCGGAGCGGCTGCTCGCAGACGACGTGGAGCATCACCCCCTCGCTCTCCCCCACCGCCACGGCGAGGAAGCGGGCGTCGATGGCCTCGCCGATCGTCCGCAGCGCGGCGCGTCCCGCCTCGTGGAAGTCGCCGGCGGCCATGCCGCGCTCGAGCAGGTTGTTGACGAGGGTGGCCTCGAGGAGGCTGGCGTCGAGCTGGCGGGCGACCCGCGCCAGGATGTCCATCGGCCCGATGTCGGCGCCGGCGGCGCCGGCGAAGGCCGCCGCCGGGGCCGGCGCGGCGGCCACCAGCCGCTCGACCGTCGCCACCAGATCCTGCGGCTGGTGGTCCTTGGTCAGGTAGGCGTCGGCGCCGGTGCGCCGGCTCCAGAAGCGGGAGGCGGCCTCGCCATGGCTGGTGAGGATGAGCACCGGGATATGGGCGCTCGCCGGCTCCGCCTTGAGCAGCCGCAGCAGCGGGAAGCCGTCCATGGTCGGCATCTCGAGGTCGGTGATCACCGCCGCCGGCAGCTCGCGGAGAGCCAGCACCGCCCCCTGGACGCCGTCGCGCGCCTCGAGGACCTCGAAGCCGGCGGAGCGCAGCGTCCGTCCGAGAATGGCCCGCGTCACCTCGCTGTCGTCGACGACGAGCACCCGCCGCGGGCTCACGACGGCGGCTCCGGCTTCTTCTGCCAGCTCCGCACCAGCGTCCGCGCCAGCTCGCGCGGCGGCAGCGCGAGGTCGGCCGACCCGCGCTCCAAGGCGACCCTCGGCATGCCGAAGACGACCGAGCTCGGCTCGTCCTGCGCCATGGTCAGGCCTCCCGCCCGCTTGAGCGCCAGGAGCCCCTCGACGCCGTCCGACCCCATGCCGGTCAAGATCACCCCCGCCGACTCCCGCGGGCAGGTCTCGGCGCAGGAGAGGAAGAGCTCGTCGGCCGACGGCCGGTGGCCGCGGCGGGCCGGGGTGCCGGCGTCCAGGCGCAGCAGGCCGCCGGCCTCGAGGAGCAGATGGGCGCCGCCCGGCGCCAGGCGCACCGCCCCCGGCGCCGGCTTCTCGCCGTCCTGGGCCAGCCGCACGTCGAGCGGGAACTCCTTGTTGAGCCAGTCGGCGAAGCCGACCTCGAAGCCGGCCGAGATGTGCTGCACGATGAGGAAGCTGACGGGCGAGTCGGCGGGAATCTCCTCCAGGAACTCGCGGATCGCCGCCGGCCCGCCCGTCGAGGCGCCGATCGCCACGTAGCGCAGGGCCAGGGGGACGGCGAGCGCGGCAGCGCGGCGGCGGGAGGGTCGTTCGCCCTTGGCGGCAGCCTTGGCGCGCTCGGCGCGCGGGCGCGGCCGCGCCCGCGCCGCAGCGACCGCCCGCACGGTCGCCGGCAGGTTGCGGGCGAGCAGCTCCCAGCTCGGCGTGTCCTCCGGCTTGGGGAGCACTTCGAGGGCGCCGCGGCGCATGGCCTCGAAGGCGGTCTGCATCTGGTTGCGGTTGGCGCGCGAGGAGAGGACGACGATGGGCGTCGGGCGCACCGCCATGATGCGCTCGATGGCGACGTAGCCGTCCATCACCGGCATCTGCAGGTCCATGACGACGACGTGCGGCTCGTGGGCCAGCACCGCCTCGACCGCCTGCGCCCCGTCGCCGGCCTCCCCCACCACCTGGAGGTCCGGGGTGCGGGCGAAGAAGCGCCGCAGGACCGCCCGCACCGACTGCGAGTCGTCGACCAGGAGGACGCGGATCGTGGGAGGGGCCACCCGGCAGCTACCGTCCGCCGAGGCGCCGCACCAGGTCGACCAGCTCGCCGGCGTCTAAGCTCTGCTTGGTCAGGTAGGCGTCGGCGCCCGACTGCAGGCCCCGGAGACGATCCTCGGGGCGATCCCGGGTGGAGACCACGACGATGGGGAGCTGGGCGAAATGCTCGATGCTCCGCAGGTGGGTGGTGAGCTCGAAGCCGTCCATGCCCGGCATCTCGATGTCGGTGACGATGCACTCGAAGGTCGCCTCGCCGAGGAGCGACAGGGCCTCGTCGGCGTCGGAGACGGCGGCGACCTCGAAGCCGGCGTCCTCGAGGAGGCGCCGCTCCATCTCGCGGGTCACCAGCGAGTCGTCGACGAGCAGGACGCGCACCCTTTTGGGCGCCGTCCGCGCGAGCGGCACCGGCACGGCGCGCATGTAATCGCGCTGCGCCAGGACCGCCGGCGACAGCACCCCCACCGGCTCGCCGGAGGCGAGGAGCGCCGCCCCCTCGAGCAGGCGGTCGGTGGGCACCGCGCGGGTGATCGGCCGCACCAGCACCTCCTGCTCGCCCAGGACGTCGTCGACGGCGATCGCCAGCTGCTGGCCGGAGACCACCCCCTCGAGCAGCAGCTGGCGGTCGGGCGTGGCCTGGCCGTAGAGGCGGGAGAGGGGGACGAAGGGGACCAGGCGGTCGCCCAGGCGGGCGATCGAGCGGCCGTCCCGCTCGACGATCATCGAGCTGTCGATGCGCAGCGCCCGGCGCACCACCGAGGACGGGAGGGCGAGCTGCAGCTGCCCCACCCGCACCAGGAGGACCTGTTCGCCGCGGCGGGCGACCGGCACCTCCACCCGGACCGTCGTACCGCGGCGAGGATCGGCGTCCAGGAAGACCTCGCCGCCCAGCCGCGTCACCGCCGTCTGCACGACGTCCAGGCCGACTCCGCGGCCGGAGATCTCCGACACCTTCTTGCGGGTCGAGAAGCCGGGTGAGAAGAGGAGGCGGAGGGCGCCGGCCTTGTCCAGCGCGGCCGCCGTCCCGGCGTCGACGAGCCCCGACTTGAGGGCCTGCTTCTTCACCCGCTCGGGATCGATCCCCGAGCCGTCGTCGGCGATCACCAGGCGCACCCGCGCCCCCTCGGCGGAGGCGTGGAGGCGGATGCGGCCGGCGCGGGGCTTGCCGCGCGCCTCGCGCACCTCCGGCGACTCGATGCCGTGGTCGACGGCGTTGCGCACCAGATGGAGGAGGGCGTCCTCGAGCTCGCGCGCGATGCGGCGGTCGAGGCGGGTCTCCTCGCCGGTGACCTCGACCTCCACCTCGCGCTTGAGCGACCGCGCCAGCTCGCGCGCGTAGCGGGCGAGCGAGAGCAGGAAGCCGCGCAGCGGCTGGAGCTGGAGGGCGAGCATCTTCTCGAGCTGCTCGTCGGCGGAGCGGATCATCCGCCGCTGGCCGCCCTCGATGTCCACCGCCACCCGCCGCAGCATGGTGGCGAGGACGGCGAGGACCTGGGTCGGCTGCGGCTCGCGCAGGCCGTCCTCGGCCAGGCGGGCGAGGTCGTAGATCCGCTCGACGACCGGGTGGCTGCCGAGGGCCATGATCCGCACCTGGGTGGCGCGCTCGGCGATGGCGTCCAGGGCGGCGGTGTCGACCCGCACGTCGCCGCCGAGCGCCGGCAGGACGGCGGCGGCGACGGCAGTCCCGCCGCCCGCGAGCTCGTCTTCCTCGTCGAGGTCGTCGAGACCCGCGAGATCGATGGGCTCGGCGGCGGCAGGTGATGGCGCAGCTGGCGGCGCGGCTGGAGCGCGCGGAGCGGGCGGGGTCTTGCGGGCGGCGCTCCGCG
>DATNKQ010000439.1:0-16936 GCA_035603315.1 Thermoanaerobaculia bacterium | reverse complement strand
GGGAGGGGTCAAGCCCCTCCCCTACACAAAGGCAACAGCCCTACAGTTCCTCGAGCTCTTCGAGGGTCGCCGTCAGCTTCTCGACCCGGCGGCGGATCTCCTCGCGCTCCTGCGCCCAGCCGGCGCCCTCTTCGAAGCCTTCCCCGGATTCCTGAGCGGCGAGGCGTCCCTCCAGCTCCTCCACCCGCCGGGCCAGCTCCCGGTTCTCCTCCCGGAGCTCGCCCAGGCGCCGCGTCGCCTCGCGGACCTTGCCCTCCAGCTCCTCCAGCCAATCGATCGCCATTGCCTACTCCTTCCAGCCGAAGCGGCGCTGGAGCTCGGCCGCGAGGGCGAGGTGGCGCCCGTTGACCTCCTCCTGGGTGAGCGACCGCTGGCGCGAGTTGTAGAGGAAGTACAGGGTGGTGTTGACCGCCCCCGCCGGCACGCCGGGGCCGCGGTAGCGGTCCTTGAGGCCGAAGTCGACGAGGTCGCGCGCCGCTTCGTCCTCCATGGCTCCAGTCGCCGCGAGGGCCACGATCGCCGCGCGGATGTCGGCCCAGGGCACGGAGAGGGCGTGGGTGAGGGTCAAGTCGACGCCGATGCCGGGGAAGCGCGAGGGGAGCTGGACCCGGAGATCTACGCCACAGTCCGGCGGAGCCAGGGCCGCGGCCGCCAGCTCGGCGGAGAACAGCGGGTAGCCCTCCTCCGCCTCGACCTGCCCGAAGAAACCGACGACCTGCCCGTCCGCCGCCACCAGCTCGGCCGCGCTGCCGTCGAGGAAGCCGTCGAGTGCCGCCGGACGAGCTTCCAAGCGGACGCCGAAGGCCTCGCCCAGGCTCTCCAGCGTCCCCTTGAGGTCGAAGAGGTCAAGCTCCGCGCGCTCCCCGCGGCGCTCCCAGGGCGTCCCCACGGTGCCGCCGGCGACCAGGGCGATCGTCTCCGGCTGCTCCGGGAGATCTGCCAGCTCGCCCTCGCCCCGCCCGGCGCGCTCGAAGAAGACGCTCCCGACCTCGAACAGGCGCACCGCCGCCGCGCCGCGCCGCTGGTTGAAGCGGGCGCTGTCGATGAGGCCCGGCACCAGCGAGCGGCGGAGGACCGAGTAGCGCTCGGAGAGCGGGTTTTCGAGCGCCAGCGGCCGGCTGCCCGGCCGCAGGCTGGGATAGGCGGCGTCGTCCTGGGGATCGATGAAAGCGAAGTTGATCGCCTCCGCGTAGCCGCAGGCGGCGAGGCGCTGGCGGGCCTTCTCGCGCGCCGTCGCGGCGGCGTTGGGGTGCCCGTCGGAGCCGGCGAGGGCCGGCAGCGCCGCCGGAATGCGGTCGAAGCCGAAGAGCCGCATCACCTCCTCGTAGAGGTCCTGCGGATAGACCTCCGCGACGTGCGAGGTGGCGCGGGCGCTGCCGGGAATCCAAGGGCGGGCCTCGATGTCGTAGGCGCGCCAGGAGGGGACGGTCACCTCCCACTCCCCCACGCCGGTCAGCCGCGGCGCGAAGCCCAGGCCGGCGAGCCAGCGCTCCACGTCCACCGGCGGGATCGCGGCGCCGGCGAAGGCTTCGAGACGCGCCAGCTCCAGCCGGCCGCGGGCCGGCGGGCGGACGGCGCCCCGCTCGTCGACGGCGCCGGCGAGGACGGTGCCGCCCGCCAGCTCGGCGATGAGCGCCGCCGCGCGCTCGGCCGCGAAGGCGCAGGCTTCGATGTCGGCGCCGCGCTCGAAGCGATGGCTGGCGTCGGTGTGGATGCCGAGGCGGCGAGCGGTCAACCGCACCGCCTGGCGGTCGAAGTGCGCGCTCTCCAGGAGGATGTCCGTCGTGCTTTCGGTGACCTCGCTGTCGAGGCCGCCCAAGACGCCGGCCAGGGCGACCGGCCGTTCGGCGTCGGCGATCACCAGCATCTCCGGCGACAGCTCGCGGGCCTGGCCGTCCAGGGTGACCAGGCTCTCCCCCACCCGCGCCCGGCGCACGACGACGGTCGCGCCGGCGAGCTTCGCCAGGTCGAAGGCGTGCATCGGCTGGCCCAGCTCCCAGAGGCAGAAGTTGGCGACGTCGACGACGTTGTTGATCGCCCGCTGGCCGATCGACTCCAGGCGCGCCTGGAGCCAGGCGGGGCTCTCGCCCACCCGCACCCCGCGGATCACCCGCGCCAGGTAGCGCGGGCAGCCGGCGAAGTCCTGAAGGACGACCTTGGCGGCGTCCGCGGTCCGCTCCGCCGCCTCCCGGAGCGCCACCGCCGGCGGCTTGAGAGGGCGGTCGAGGAGCACCGCGAGCTCCCGCGCCAGGCCGAAGTGGTTCATGCAGTCCGGGCGGTTGGTGGTGACGTCGACGTCCAGCAGGAAGTCGTCGTCCACGGCCTTCACCTGCTCGACGGCGAAGCCGGCGAAGGTCAGCCGCCGCGCCAGCTCGTCGGCGTCCGCCGGGAGCTCAACGTACTCCGCCAGCCACCGGCGCGAGAAGAGCATCAGCCGCGCACCTGGCGCAGCAGGCGCTCGTCGTTGTCGAAGAAGAGGCGGATGTTGGGCACGCCGTAGCGGATCATCGCCACCCGGTCGACCCCCAGGCCGAAGGCGAAGCCGCTGTAGCGGTCGGGGTCGATGCCGCAGCCGGCGAGCACCCGCGGATCGACCATGCCGCAGCCCATGATCTCCATCCAGCCGGTGTGCGAGCAGACCTCGCAGCCGCCGCCGCGGCAGGAGGTGCAGGTCGCGTCGACCTCCGCCGAGGGCTCGGTGAAGGGGAAGAAGCTCGGCCGCAGGCGCACCTCGGTCTCCGGCGTAAAGAGCCGTTTCAGGAAGGCTTCGAGCGTCCCCTTCAGGTGGCCGAAGGTGATCCCCTCCGCCACCGCCAGGCCCTCGACCTGGTGGAACATGGGCGAGTGCCGCAGGTCGTTGTCGTGGCGGTAGACGCGCCCCGGGCAGAGGACGCGGATGGGCGGCCGGCGGGCCAGCATGGTGCGGATCTGCACCGGCGAGGTGTGGGTGCGCAGCAGCAGGCCGCCGGGCAGGAAGAAGGTGTCCTGGGCGTCGCGCGCCGGATGGTCGCGGGGGAAGTTGAGCGCCTCGAAGTTGTGGTAGTCGTCCTCGACCTCGGGCCCCTCGGCGATGCTGTAGCCGAGCTCGGCGAAGATCTCGCAGAGCTCGCGGTTGACGAGAGTGATGGGATGGAGGCTGCCGAGGTGCGGGCGCCGGCCGGGCAGGGTGACGTCGACGGCCGAGGAGCCGAGCGCCGCCTCCCGCTCGCGGGCGGCGACGGCCAGCTCGAGCTCGGCGAGCCGCTCCTCGACGCGGTCCTTGAGGGCGTTCACCGCCGCGCCGTAGGCGCGGCGCTCGGCGGCCGGGACCTCGCCGGTACGGGCGAGGAGCGCGCGCAGGAGGCCCTGCTTCCGCCCCGTCCAGCGCAGGCGGAGATCCTCCCAGGCCGGGCGGTCGAGGACCGCCGCCACCGCCGCCGCCTCGCCTTCGAAGCGGCGGGAGAGCTCGTCCGCGCCCGCGACGCCCGCCTCGGGGGCGAGGGGTCCGCCCTCCTCCCCGACCCCGGGCATGGCTCAGGCCTCCGCGGACGCCGGCGGATGACTCTCGGTGGGGACCGGGGGCGGAGCCGCGTTGCCGAGCGCCTGCTTGGCGGCCTCGGCGATACCGGCGAACCCCTGGGGATCGCGGACGGCGATGTCCGCCAGGACCTTGCGGTCGAGGCTCGACCCGGCGGCCTTGAGTCCGGCGATGAGTCGGCTGTAGGAGAGGCCGTGCAGCCGCGCCGCGGCGTTGATGCGGACGATCCACAGGGCGCGGAGCTGGCGCTTCTTTTGCCGGCGGTCGCGGTAGGCGTAGCCGAGCGACTTGTCGACCGCCAGCTTGGCGATGCGGTGGGCCTTGGACTTCATGCCGTAGAAGCCCTTGGCCAGGCCTAGGATCTTCTTCCGGCGCTCTTTTCTCTTGTTGCCCCGCTTGACACGTGACATCTTCGGAACCTCGTTTCCGCTCCGCGGCGGGCCGTGCCCGGGGAGCCGTCAAGGCCCGCTCGCCGGCCCTCTCCCGGGTATCGGGTGGAGAGCCGCGGGGGCCGCGGCCGCGGTGGACAGGTCCTTTCCCACCGGCGGCCGATCTCGGTTTGTAGGGGGGAGACTAGTGGGGCAGCATCCCCTTGAGAGTGTTGGCCATCGCGGGCGAGGCCACGACCGCCTGGCGCAGGTGGCGCTTGCGCTTGGTGGTCTTGCTGGTGAGGATGTGGCTGTGCATCGACTGGTGGCGCATCACCTTGCCTCCGGCCGTCACCTTGAACCGCTTCGCCGCACCCTTGTGCGTCTTCTGTTTGGGCAAGGGTTGCTCCTTTCTGCTCCGTGCGCGACTGCTAACCCGACTATTAAACTGCTAACCCGACTATTAAGGGGACTCTTTCTTCGCCCGCTGGCGGGGCGGCCCCAGGATGACGTGCATCCGGTTGCCCGCCATTTCGGGCGACGATTCTAGCACCCCTTGGTCGCCGATGTCCGTCGCCACCCGCTGGAGGAGCTTGCGGCCGAGGTCCGTGCGCGCCATCTCGCGGCCGCGGAACTGCACGGTGGCCTTGACCTTGTCCCCTTCGCCCAGGAAGCGGATGGCGTTCTTCAGCTTGAAGTCGTAGTCGTGCTCGTCGATGTTGGGCCGGAACTTGACCTCTTTGACGTGCACGATCTTCTGCTTGCGCTTCGACTCGTGCAGCTTCTTCTTCTGCTGGTAGAGGAACTTGCCGAAGTCCATGATGCGGCAGACCGGCGGCGCGGCGCCCGGCGCCACCTCCACCAGGTCGAGCCCCTGCTCGACGGACCGCCGCAGGGCGTCCTCGATGGTCACGATCCCGGCCTGAGAGCCGTCGGATTCGATGAGGCGCACCTCGCGAACCCGGATTCGTGCGTTGACCCGTGTCGCCTTGTCGATGCTCAGCTTGAGCTCACCCCCCTGGAGCGTTCCTCGTCCACAAGAGCCATCAGAGCTGGTTGCTCCTGGCCTGGACGAGGTCTCGAACCCGTGCCACGAAGGCCTTAACCGGCATGCCGCCCAGGTCGTCTCCCGAGCGCCGCCGTACGGCCACCGTCCGTTCCTCCTCTTCCCGCGCACCCACCACCAGCATGTACGGGACCTTCTGCACCTGCGCCTGGCGGATCTTGAAGCCCAGCTTCTCGTTCGAGGAGTCGAGCTCGACCCGCAGGCCTGCCGCCGCCACCGCGGCGCGGACCTCCTCGCCGTAGGCCAGGAACTTCTCGGAGACCGGCAGCACGATCGCCTGCGCCGGCGCCAGCCAGACGGGGAAGGCGCCTGCCGTGTTCTCGATCAAGATGGCGATGAAGCGCTCGAGCGAGCCCAGCATGGCGCGGTGGATCATCACCGGCCGATGCTCGCCGCCGTCGGCCCCCACGTAGGTGAGGCCGAAGCGCTCCGGCAGCTGATAGTCGAGCTGCACGGTGCCGAGCTGCCAGCTCCGCCCGAGCGCGTCGCCGACGTGGAAGTCGATCTTCGGTCCATAGAAGGCGCCGTCCCCGGGGTTCACCCGGTAGGCGATCCCCTGGCTCTCGAGCGCCGCCTTGAGGGCGCCCTCCGCCCGCTCCCACATCTCGGCCGTGCCGATCGACTTCTCGGGGCGGGTCGAAAGCTCAATGGCGACGCTCTCGAAAGCGAAGGTGTCGTAGATCTCGCGGATCATGCCGACGGCGGCCAGCACCTCGGCCTCCACCTGCGTTTCGGCGCAGAAGATGTGGGCGTCGTCCTGGGCGAAGGAGCGCACGCGGAAGAGGCCCGAGGTGACGCCGCTGCGCTCGTAGCGGTGGAGGCGCCCGAAGTCGGCCAGCCGCATCGGCAGCTCGCGGTAGGAGCGCAGGCGGGTGCCGAAGATGAGGCAGGCGGCCGGGCAGTTCATCGGCTTGACCGCGAACTCCTTCTCGTCCACCTCGGTGAAGAACATGGCGTCCTTGTAGTTGGCGTAGTGGCCCGAGGTCTTCCACAGCTCGACGTCGAGGATCTGCGGCGTCAGCACCTCGCCGTAGCCGTAGCGGTGATGGAGGTCGCGCACGTAGTCGACGAGGGCGTTGTAGATGACCGCGCCCTTGGGGTGGAAGAACGGCGTCGCCGGCGCCAGCGGGTTGAAGCTGAAGAGGTCGAGCTCCTGGCCCAGACGGCGGTGGTCGCGCGCCCGCGCCTGCTCGATCTGCTGCAGGTAGCGGTCGAGCTCTTCCGGGGTGGCGAAGGCGGTGCCGTAGATCCGCTGCAGCCGCTCCCCGGACTCGTCGCCCTTGAAAAAGACCCCCGAGGAGTCCAGCAGCTTGACGGCGCCGATCTGCGACACCCGCTGCGCGTGCGGGCCGCGGCAGAGGTCGGTGAAGCGGCCGTGCCGGTAGAGGGTGATCGTCTCGCCGGGCGGGATGTCCTTCAGGCGCTCGAGCTTCAGGTGCTCGCCCATCTCGGCGAAGATCCGCTCGGCCTCCGGACGCGAAACCTCGACGCGCTCGAAGGCGCTCCCTTCGGCCACGATCTCCCGCATCTTGGCCTCGATGCGCTCGAGGTCGTCGGGGGTGAAGGCGCGCGAGAAGCGGAAGTCGTACTGGTACTTCTCGCTGTGGTCCTTCCTGCCGGCGTCGATCTCGACCTCCGGCCAGAGGCGCTTCACGGCGTCGGCCAGGACGTGCTCGGCGCTGTGGCGGATGAACTCCCCGGCCTCCGGGCTCTTGGCGGTGAAGATGCGGAACGCCCCGCCGCGCGCGAGCGGCTGGCGCAGGTCGACTTTGGCGCCGTCGACCTCCGCCCCCACGGCGTCCTTGGCCAGGCGCGGGCCGATCGTCGCCGCCACCTCGAGCGCGGTGGTCCCCGGCGCGACGTCGCGCACCGAGCCGTCGGGCAGAGTCAGGCGGATCGCCTCGGTCATCGTGCTCATGACGGGAGTGGGAACAGCAGGATTCGGGCCCCCGCGCCCGCGGCGGCGCCGGTCACGAGCAGGGGACTTGGTAGGCGCTAGCGGACTCGAACCGCTGACCTCTACCGTGTGAAGGTAGCGCTCTAACCAGCTGAGCTAAGCGCCTGGGCTGCCGGCGGAACGTCATTCTGCGGAGTCTTTGGGGCGGGGTGAAGGCACCCGTTGGGGCGCGTTCTGTCGTCGTCTGGCTTCTTGCAACGATGGGCTCGTTTCCCCGACCTCTTGGATAGCGGCGGCTTGGTAGGCCCGAGCGGACTTGAACCGCTGACCTCTACGATGTCAACGTAGCGCTCTAACCAGCTGAGCTACGGGCCTGTGACTCCCGACACCGCATGTCCGGCCGCCGAGGACCCCAGAGGCTAGCAAAGGCTCAAGCTCGGTGTCAACGTGGCGGGAGGAGCCGCTCCGTCGCTCGCCGCCGCTCGCCGTCAGGACTTGCCGGACCCTTTTCCCGCCGGACCCTCCGGATTCGCGAGAGACGACAGCCCGGCCAGGAGGTGCGACAGCGCCTCCGCCATGCCGCTCGCGGCCGGGTAGCCGTCGGCGTGGAGGTCGCGGGCGGCCGGCAGCACCCCCTGCCGCGAGAGGGCCGCGACCAGGTCTTCGATCTGCACCGGCTTGACGAGGACCGCGTCGACGTGGAAAGCGAGGCCCACGTCCCGCTGCTCGCCGGCGCTCACCACGATCTGGGGCGTGCCACGGTTCGGGCCCTCGGCGCGGAGGGCCGCGAGCACGTCCCAGCCGCTGGCCTCCTCGGCGAGCAGGACGTCGAGCGTGATGGCGTCGAAGCGGCGCTGCCTTCCCTTGGCGATGGCCTCGGCGGCGCTGGCGGCGCACTCCACCCGGTAGCCCGCGCCGCGCAGGCTCTGGTCGAGCCAGGCGCGCTCCACGGGGTCGTCCTCCACCACCAGGACGACCGGCGCCGCGGGGATCTCCACGGCCGGCGCTGCCGTCTCCTCGGCCGCCGTCGCCAGCGCTTCCACGGCGACGGAGCGGATCGGCAGCACGGCGAAGAAGACGGCGCCCGTCCCCGCGGCCTGGCGCATGCCGACCCTGCCGCCCTGCGCCTCGACGATGCGCCGGGTGAGAGCGAGCCCCAGGCCCGTTCCCGGCTCCTTCCTGCCGCGGCTGGCGCCCAGCTGCTGGAAGGGGACGAAGAGGCGGTTCCTCTCCTCGGCGGGCACGCCGGGGCCGCTGTCCTCGACCTCGATGCCGAAGCGGCCGTCGCCCAGCGAGAGGACCGCCAGCGACACGCGCCCCGCCTCCGGCGTGAACTTGAGGGCGTTCGAGAGGAAGTTGTAGAGGACCTGCTTGAGCTTGCCGGGGTCGGTGAAGACCGTGCCGACGGCGGGATCGACCTCCGTCACGACCTCGATGCGCTTGCGGACGGCCGCCGCGCGCAGGATGCCCGTCACCTCCGCCACCGTCTGCCCGAGATCGACCGCGGAGGGGAAGAACTCCATCTTCCCCGCCTCCACCTTCGCCAGGTCGAGGACGCTGTTGATGAGCTCCACGAGATGGCGGCCGCTGGTCAGGACGTAGCCCAGGTAGCTGGCCTGCTTCGCCGAGACGGGTCCCGCCTTGCCGTCCTGCAGGAGCTCGGCGAAGCCGATGATTCCGTTCAGCGGCGTCCGCAGCTCGTGCGACATGTTGGAGAGGAACTCGCTCTTCATCCTGCTGGCGCGCTCGGCCTCCTCGCTCTGCAGGAGCAGTTGCCGGTTGTCGGCCGCGAGCGCCGCGCGGGAGCGCTCCAGGGCCTCCTCCCGCTCGGCCAGGGAGCGGGCTGCCTCGCGGAGGAGACGGTCCAGCTGCCCCACCTCGTCCGCGCCGCCGTCGCCGCCAGGGACGGCTTCCCGCCGGGCGATGCGGCGGGCATCCCCCTTCATCTTCTCCATCCTACGCACGAGGCCGGAAGCGACGAACCCGTTCGCCAGGATGCCGCCGGCAAACCCGAGAGCCACGGCCGCCAGCCCCAGCCACGAGAGCTCGCGCCCTTGCCGTTGCGGCCAAGAGAGGATGCCGCCGGCGACGAAGAGCGCCAGCAGCGGAACCGCCAGCACCAGCAGGCCCTTGAGGAAGAGCGGGAGGTCCCGGAAACGACGCGTACTGGTCATCATGACGGCTTCCCTTCTCGGGAGTCAGGAGGACATCTCTCAGCTGGCCCGAGCAGGCCATGTATACCATGATTAGCATAATTTTGAACAACATTATCGAAAAAACTTCAATTTGCAAGAAAGGCGGCGGCACCGCGGTCGCCCGGAACCGTTTCAGGAGACGGATGCCGGCGGCTCGAATGGCAGGCTGGGGTTGTGGCGCGCCAGCTTCAGATGGTTGAGGACGGCGCCGGCGAGCCGGACCGTGGCGGTGCCGGCGAGGGCCGCGGGACGGAAGAGCCCGAGGGCCGCGGCGAGGGCCGGCTGCAGGTCCGGAGAGGGGAGTGCCTCGGTCATCTCGAAGGGAGCCTGGGCGTCCTCCCGCGCCGCCGCGCGAACCCGTTCGACCCGCCGCTCCGGGGGTGCCGCCAGGGAGCGTCCGAGCCTCCCGAGACTTGGTTTTCTCGCCTGATTCGTGTACCCTAGTCAACGGGTTCAGTCCCGGGAGGACCAGATGAAATCTCAACGAAACACAGTAACCAAGTCCAAGGTCGTCATCACCATCGACGCCGACAGCATCATCAAAGGGCCATAACGCCTCTGTCATGAAGGGGTGCCTTGCGCCTCGGTGGGTATGCGGGCAAGGGTTCGGCGTATCAGGTACCTCATCTTCCGCTGCCAATGGGCCTCTTTGACTGCTGCTCGTAGTTCCACATCCTTGAGGGCCGCTTCCAATACATTTCGGGCAAAATCATCCGCTGGCTCGATATGTTCCAACATGTCATAGGCTTGGCTGTATTCGCCAAGCTTGGCGAGTGAGACGACGGCGTTGTACTTCGCCGGTGCGTAGCGAGGCCGGCGTTTGAGGGCCGCCTCATTGCTTTGCACGGCTTCAAACCAGCGGCCAACTTCGTCCTGCACGTAGGCCAGCCAGAAGTAGCCTTGAAAATCCAGCTCGTTCTCACGGGCCAAGCTGCTTAGCCGTTTCTCGGCATTTACCAACAGGTCCCTTCGTTCCTTCCTGGGCACGGAGCGCTCCTCGTCCATCCCCTGCTGCTGCGCCAAGACGGAAGAGACACACGAGGTGGCGATATAGTTGTCGATCTTCTCGGGAAAGAAGCTGCGATGAGACAGCTTTTCCAGATGCTCGCACCAGTAGATCGCCTTTTTCCATTCTCGTTTGGCAATCGCACCGCGAGCGACTTTCAAGAGGAGCTCGAAGTGCTCTTCCTGGAGGCGCCCTGACGCAGGCTCGGAGCCCGAATACTCGAGGAAATTGAGGTATCGATCGGCTCGCTCGAAGAAGAATTGCAGCCTTTCTGGGAACGCCTTTGACCCGCTTGCAACAATCGGAGGTTCGTCCGTGTCGACCACGTCCTGCCCGAATTCCCAGTACTTCAGGCTGACGTCTCTGAGGTAGGTCGCTCCCTCCCGCACCTCGAAAAGCTCGACCGGGCCGAACTTCTTGATTCGGTTCGCGACATCCTTCCCATAGGCGCCAAGAAACGCCGCGGGCAGCAAGCCGGCCAGGAGTGCACCAAGGACCTTGGCGTCGGTCGGCCCCCCGACATGCAGGACTTGGAGGGCAATCCCAGACAAGAGCACCAGCACGATCAGCCAGCACACCAGCGAGAAGGTCATCTTCGCGGCCCAACCTGGCAGGAGGACGAGCCGGTACCAGACTCTTAGCCATCCCCGGTAGGCCCTGCCGCGCCACCTTCGCAACCAGGACATCAGCACAAGCTCTGCGCCTCCTCGGCCGATCCATCATGGCCGCTCCTCAAGACTAGACTTTGCTCGAAGCTGCTTAAGTATAGCGTCAGCGCTCGGTCAGCCGCTGGACTCAGCCGAAAAATTCGCTTGCAGCCAGAAAGAGGAGGGGGCCATTTCGCCTGAGTCTTGAACTTGCGACGATCGAGCAGCCCGCACTCGAGCGTGGCGAAGAAGCTCTCGCACATCCGCCCTTTTGGCATGTTCAGGGAAGCGCTCGACGGTGGACTCCCCTAGTTGCAAGTTGCCTCACCCACATGGTAGGTTCTTATCGCTCCTTTCAGACAACGCTGCAGAAAGTGGGCGCGCCGGCCGGACCGCACGGGTGGGGGATCCGACATACTGGGACCCATGGAGATGACAGCTCCGTCGCCACAAGTTGGACCTACCGGCACGTCGCTCAATAGCTGTGCGCGCTGCGGCGATCTTCCGGCCGCAAGGGCGGAGGCTGGGGATGGGATGCTCCTGGCCTGGTTCTTCTGCGCGACCTGCGGGCACTCCACCCGCGACGGTCTCACCCGCGCCGAGGCCCTGCGGGAGTGGAATGCGCTGTACGGCAAGCCGAACGGCGACGGAGCTCCTCGACCTGGTGGCTCGCCGGCCCGTCCCCTGAGCTGACAGCGCCTTCCTCTTCGCCTCGGCCGGCTCGCCGGGCTCCAAGAGCCGCTGGACATATCCCCGACGTTAACTTTCCTCTACAATTAGCAGGTCCGGTAGATCATCGAGCAGGCGATGCCGCCTCTTCACACTCTGCAGTGTAGCCACGGGCTGCCGCTCGTGCTGCTCTCCTATCTCATCTCCGTCGCCGGCGCCTACTGCTTCCTCCGCTGCGCGGTCCAGATCTCTCGCCTGCCGGGCAGGCTCAGGATCCGCGAGGTGGTGCCCGCCGCGGTGGCCATGGGCACCGGCGGCATCTGGGCCATGCACTTCATCGCCATGACGGCCTGCCGGCTCCCGGTGGCGGTGACCTACGACCCGGCTCTCATCCTGGCCTCGCTCCTCGTCGCCATCGTGATGACCGGGGTGGGCTTGAGCGCCGTCCGACGCGCCGGGGGGACCCGGCTGGCGCTCCTCGCCGGCGGCATCCTCACGGGCGTCGGCATCGCGGCCATGCACTACACGGGCATCGCGGCCATGCGGCTGCCCGCCCACGTCGTCTATCGCCCGGCGTTCGTCCTCGCTTCTGTCCTCATCGCTATCGCGGCCGCCATCCTGGCGCTCTGGCTGGCCTTCAACCTGCGGTCCGGGTGGGAGCGGCTGGGCAGCGCGTTCGTCATGGCGGGCGCCGTCTGCGGGATGCACTACTCGGGGATGGCGGCCACCGTCTTCGTCCCCGACCGCGCGCTCGTCACCCCGCAGCCGGTGCACGGAGCGGGCGAGCTCGGATTCTTCACCTTCGGGGTCACCCTCTCGGTGCTCGCCCTGCTGCTGATGGAGAGCCGCCTGACCGACGCCCGGCGGGCGCAGGAGCGGCTGCGGCGCTCCAACGAAGAGCTGCAGGCGCTCGCGCGGCGGCTCACCGCCGTGCGGGAGGAAGAGGGCGCGCGCATCGCGCGCGAGGTGCACGACGAGGTGGGACAGCTGCTCACCGCGCTGCGCCTGGACGTCGGCTGGCTGGAGCGCAAGGTTGGAGGGATGGGCGAGATCGCGGACAAGCTGGCGTCGATGAGCGCGATGCTCGACACCTCGATCGACGTGGTGAACCGCGTCATGACCGAGCTGCGGCCCGCCATCCTGGACGGCCTGGGCCTCGAGGCGGCGGTCGAATGGTACGTGCAGGAGTTCGCGAAGCGGACGGGGATCGCCTGCCGGCTCCGAGCGAGCCTGGGCGGCGCGGCGATCGACCGCGAGCGCGCGACGGCCCTCTTTCGCATCCTCCAGGAGGCGCTCACCAACGTGGCGCGCCACGCCGGCGCCACAGCGGTCGAGGTCAGCCTCGCCGCCGAAGGGGGCCGCATCGTCCTCCAGGTGATCGACGACGGACAGGGGATGCCGCCCGAGAAGGCGGCGGACTCGCGGTCGCTGGGCCTGCTCGGCATGCGGGAGCGGGCCCGCGCGCTTGGCGGAGACGTCGTGTTTCGGCGGAATGCCGCGGCCGGAGCCAGCGGGACGACCGTCGAGGTGACGATCCCGCCATGACCCGCATCCTCCTGGCCGACGATCATGCCGTCGTGCGCCTGGGCTTGAAGCAGATCCTCGAGGCCGCCATCCCCGGCGCGGTCTTCGGGGAGGCGGCGGACGGCGAGGAGGTCCTCGCCACGGCGCGGGCGGGAGGTTGGGACGTCCTCATCCTGGACATCTCGCTGCCGGGCAGGAGCGGGCTCGACGTGCTCAAGGAGCTGCGCGAGACGCGTCCGGCGCTGCCGGTCCTCGTGCTCAGCATGTATCCAGAGGAGCAGTTCGCGGTGCGGGTCCTGCGCGCCGGGGCGGCAGGGTACCTGGCCAAGAGGACCGCCGCCGCGGACCTCGTGACGGCGGTGAAACGGGTGCTGGCGGGCCGCAAGTACGTGAGCCCGTCCTTAGCCGAAAGGCTGGCCGGCGAGATCGGCCTCGCCTCCGGACGGGCGCCGCACGAGCTCCTCTCCGACCGCGAGTTCCAGGTCTTCCGGCTCCTCGCGGCGGGGGCGACGGTGACGGCCATCGCGCGGGAGCTGGGGCTCTCCGTCACCACCATCAGCACCTACCGCACCCGCATCCTCGAGAAGATGGGGATGACGACCAACGCCGATCTCGTCCAGTACGCGATCGTCAACCGGATCTTCGACTAGGCCTCTCGAACCCAACTCCCTCGTTGTCGTTCTCCCGACGATACATACCCCTTACCGGCCTTCGACACGACCGTAACAGCTTTGACGATAGTCCTATCTCATTCTCGCCAGTAGAGTCAGGCGGGGGTGACCCGTTGACCTCGCCAGGTCGCGGCGCCGTCGACATGACCGTTCCTCGGTATGACTCGAATCCTGATCGCGGACGACTTCGCCGTCGTACGCCATGGCCTGCGGCAGATCCTCGCGGAGGCGATCGAGGGCGCCGTCTTCGGGGAGGCGGCGGACGGCGCGGAGGCGCTCCGGAAGGCGCTGGCGGAAGACTGGGACCTCCTCGTCCTCGACATCGCTCTGCCCGTCATGACCGGGCTCGACGTGCTGAAGGAGCTGCGCCGGAAGCGGACGGCGCTGCCGATCCTCGTGCTCAGCATGTATCCGGAGGAGCAGTTCGCGGTGCGGGCGCTGCGCGCCGGAGCGGACGGCTACGTGACCAAGAAGGTGGCCGCCGCGGACCTGGTGACGGCGGTGAAGAGGGTGCTGGCGGGCGGCAAGCACGTGAGCCCGGCGCTCGCCGAGCGGCTGGTCGGCGAGCTAGGCCTGGGCGCCGGACGGGCGCCGCACGAGCTCCTCTCCGACCGCGAGTTCCAGGTCTTCCGGCTCCTCGCGGCGGGGAACACGGTGACCGCGGCGGCGGTGACGCTCGGGCTCTCCGTCACCACCGTCAGCACCTACCGCACCCGCATCCTCGAGAAGATGGGGATGGCGGAGAACTCCGACCTCGTCCAGTACGCGATCGTCAACCGGATCTTCGAGTAGCGGCCGGCGCCGTGCGTGTCGTCCGCGCTGCGACAGGCGCCCCTCGACAGCCTTCGACAACCTCTTCGCCCCGGCGACGATAGCCCGGGGACCGGCTCGCGCCTTAGGTTGTTGGCCAGGCGGCCCGACCTACCGGTCCTCCCATCCTCCGAGAGGAGATGAGCACTTGTCCGACGATCCCACGACCCGCCCTCCCCCAGAGCCCCATGCCGGCGCTCCCGCGGAAGGCGTGGTCCGGCCTTTCCCGCCGGCGCCCCGGCACGTGCAGGAGGCCCAGGCGCTGGAACAGAAGTTCCAGGAGCTCCGTGACGCCGACTCCGGCGCCGTCGTCCATCTCGACGGGCGAATCGACGCCGGCCAGCGGTTCGCGGAGCTGCGGCGGCAGGCCGACGAGCGGGCGGCCCGCCAGGCGCAGGAGGCGAGCCGGCTGAAGAGCGACTTCCTGGCCACTCTTTCGCACGAGCTATTGGCGCCGCTCAATGCCGTCATCGGCTTCGCCGAGCTGATGCAGGGCGGCAAGGCCGGCCCGCTCTCCGGCGACCAGCGCGAGTACCTGGGCAGCATCCTCGACGGCTCGCGGCACGTCGTGCGGCTCCTCCACGACGTCGTCGACCTGGCCAAGATCGAGGCCGGCCTGATGGAGATCCGCCCCGAGCGGGTGAGGCTCGCGGAGCTGGCCGCCGAGGTCAGGGACGGCCTGGCCGGCATGGCCGCCCGGCGGCGCATCTTCGTCGCCCTCGACGTCCGGCCCGGCATCGAGGAGGCGGTGATCGACCCCGAGAAGCTCAAACAGGTGCTCCACAGCTTCCTCTCGAACGCCCTCCGCTTCTCGCTCGAGGGGAGCCGCGTCTTCGTGCGCCTCGCCCCCGAAGGCGCCGACGAGTTCCGGCTGGAGGTCGAGGACCGGGGGCCGGGCATCCGGCCCGAGGACACGGCCCGCCTGTTCGTGGAGTTCCAGCGTCCCGCCACGGCCGCCGGCGGCCGGCGCCGCGGCCTCGGCCTCGCCCTCACGCGGCGCATCGTCGAGGCCCAGGGCGGCCGCGTGGGAGTGAAGAGCCAGTGGGGTCAGGGCAGCCTCTTCTTCGCCGTCCTCCCCCGCCATGCCGGCGCCCCGCCCGTGGACTCTGGCACTGCCTGAGCAGCGTCAGCTCATCGGCCCCGTCACCATGGCCAGCCAGCCGTGCAGGTACTCTCCCTGCGGGTGGTAGACGGAGACGGGGTGGTCGGGGGCGGCGCCGAGCTGGGTGAGGAGGGCGAGGCGGACGTTCGCTTCCAGGGCGGCGGCGAAGAGGATCTGGCGGAAGAGCTTGGCGTCGACGGCGCCGCTGCAGGTGAAGGTGAGGAGGAGGCCTCCGGGCTCGAGGCGGCCGAGCGCCAGGCGGTTCAGGTCCTTGTAGGCGCGGGCGGCGGAATCCAGGTCGGCGCGCTTCTTGACCAGGGGCGGCGGATCGCAGACGACCATGCCGTAGGTTTCGGCGCGCTCCCGCAGATCGGCGAAGACGTTGCCGCGGACCCACTCCACGCGGTCGCCGGGGAGACCGTTCTCCTCGTACGCCTGCCGGCCGCGATCGATGAGGCGCGGAGAGCTCTCGACGTGGACGATGCGGCTGGCTCCGCCCGCCAGCGCGTGGACGCCGAAGGCGCCGGCGTGGGCGAAGAGGTCGAGGACGGCGCGGCCGCCGGCCAGCCGCCCGGCGAGGCGCCGGTTGTCGCGCTGGTCGCAGTAGAAGCCGGTCTTCTGGCCGGCGCTCAGGTCGGCGGTGAAGCGGAGCCCGGACTCGGTGAAGGCGGCTTCCGCGGGAGGCTCGCCCGCCACCACCTCGTCGCCGGCGGCCAGGCCCTCGGCCCGCCGCGCCGGCAGCCCGTTCGCCTGCAGGATGGCCGCCCCGGGGAAGGCCTCGGCGAGGCTCCGGTAGGCCTCGCCGCGGAGCGCCTCGAGCCCCGCCGCCGTCACCTGGCTGACGAGGACGTCGCCGTAGCGGTCGACCGTCCAGCCGGGAAGCCCGTCGCCCTCGGCATTGACGGCGCGGTAGCCGGTGGTGTCCGCCGGCACCACCGCGCGGCGCAGCGCCTGCGCCGCGGCCAGGCGGGCGGCGAAGAACGTGCGGTCGATGGACGGGAGCGGAGGGCGGGCGAGCAGCCGCACCCGGATCTGCGAGCGCGGGCTGTAGAAGCCGATCCCCAAGGGACGGCCGGCGGCGTCGAGGACGCGGGCGAGAGGCGCGTCGCCCGGCCCCTCGACGCGGTCCACGGCGCCGGAGAAGAGCCAGGGGTGGCCGTCGCGGAGCGCCTTCTCGCGGCCCGCCTTGAGGTGGACCACGGCGGTGGCTACGGTCGGCGGCGGCGCCGGCGCGCCGCCGTCGGCGTCATCGGCGCTATCGGCGCTATCGGAGCCAGGGGCGCTCAGCGCTGCCTGCGCTGGCCGGGCGCCGAGGCCGGCCCGAGCGCCGCCCGGTTGCTCCCTCCCGCCGCGACGACGAAGGGGATCGAGCTCGACTGCCGCCGGTGGGAGGCGGGGTCGACGACGGTGACGACCAGGGTGTAGTCGCCCGCCGGCAGGCCGCCCGGCCGGAAGGAGGCGACG
>DATNKQ010000412.1:0-11726 GCA_035603315.1 Thermoanaerobaculia bacterium | reverse complement strand
CGGCGAGCCTCGCGCACCTGCACGTCAACCGCATGACCCGCTCCGCGGCGCGGGCGCACGAGCTGGTGCTCTACGATCTCCTCCTCCAGACCCACAGCCACCGCGCCGCCCGCGCCCGCGCCGGAGCTTCGAGCTAGGCCGCGGTCGACACCGCGGCGCCGGCGAGGGCGGCCTCCGCCGCCTGCACGGCCTGCTCCCACGCATCCCCGCCTTCCCGGCGTTGTCCGTCGAAGCCGGAGCGACCCACCGAGCAGGTGAGCGACAGCGGCGCACCGCCCTCCAGATAGAAGGGATGATCGCGGATCGCCTCGGCGACGCGCTCCGCCACGCGCTCGGCGTCCGCCGGCGGGACGAGGATGAGGAACTCGTCTCCTCCCCAACGGATCAGGGTGTCGTCGTCGCGGAGGCACTGTCGCAGCGTGCGGGCCACGTGCTTGAGCACCAGGTCTCCGGTCGGGCGGCCGTGGATCTCGTTGACCTTCTCGAAGCGGTCCAGGTCCACCAGCAGCAGGCCCCCGGCCGCCGCCGGTCCCCGCGAACGGCGATCGGCCGTGCCCCAGCGCGCGAACCGGTCGCTCTCCGCCGTGGCCATCTCGCGAAAGTAGCGGCGGTTACGCAGCCCGGTGAGCGAATCGGTCAGCGTCAGGTTCTGCAGCATCCGGCGCACGCTTTCGAGGTCCTGGGTGACCCGCGACAGCTCCTCGACCTTGCGCTTCTCCTCCTCGTGCAGGCCGCGGATGATCTGCCGGCTCTCCCGCAGCTTGGCGGTTCCCATCAGCAGGATCGTGGAGGCGCCGAGGACAATGAGCATCTGCACCACCGCCACGAGGGCGCGGTCGAAGGTGTGGACCTGCCCCATCGCCATGAGAAGAGCGAGGTAGGCGACCGTGCTGCCGCCGGCGACGACGCTCGCGAGGCCGAGGCCCGAGATGAGTGCCGCGCGCCCCACGCAGGCGATGTACCAGACGATCCACAGGCTGGAGATGCCGCCCGTCAGGTAGACGACGCCGGTCGCCAGGAGGACGTCGACGACGAGCCACCATGGCGTCTGGCCGAACGGCTGCCCGCGCCGCCAGGCGCGCCGGTATCCGTACACGAGGAGCAGGACGCTCAGATACCCCAGCGCCAGCAGCACCGCCGCCTGCAGGAGGTCGAAGTCGGCGAGCCCGGCGAGCTTCGCCAGGAAGGCCGTGGCCGCCACGATGGTCATGCCGAGGGCGCGGTCCCGCTGGCGGTCGAGGGCGAAACGGAGCGCGGACTGGCCCGCGGAAGAAGCATGGTGAGGGTCGGGTGGAACCAGCGCGCCGTTTTCGGCCATGGGGATCTCCTCTGGCACCCTACTCTAGGAGCCGCCCGGGGCGAAGAGGATCGGCGCAGACCCTACGTTCTTGTCAGTGGAAGGCCCGCTCGCCGCAGGACGGCGTCCTACAAGCCGGGGCGTGCTCCTTCGGCGTCGCCGAACTCTCGTCTTCAACCTATCGTGCAACCCTTGGGGGCGTTCATGCCGCCTGTCCAGTCCGGTCGCCGACCTCGTGCTCAGCTTCGTCCACATGCACGTCAACCCCTTGAGCCGCTCCGCCGGACCCGAGCACGAGCTGGTGCTCTACGACTTCCTCGCCCGCCTCTACAGCTCGCAGTCGGCCCGCGCGTCGGGCCGCGCCGCAGCGAAGGTGCCGGCAGAGGTCGAGAGCCGTTAAAGGGGCCGCCCGTCGCGCCAGTCGATCCCCGACAACGAAGAGGGCGGCCTCGCGGCCGCCCTCGGTCCTTCCCTGCTGGCGCTCGATGTCCTACTGCCAGTACGGCTTGTACCCGTAGTAGTTGTAGATCGAGGCGCCCCAGGTGCGGTCCGCCGTCTTCGGCCAGTGGTCCTTGTCGAAGCCGGGGGCCTTCTTGAGCTTCTCCTTGTCGACGTCGAGGATGAACTGGTGGTGGTCGGCGTCGAGCTGCAGAGCCTCGAAGGGGATGGCGAACAGCTTGTCGCCCATCCCCAGGAAGCCGCCGAAGGAGAGGACCGCGTAGGCGACGCGCCCCTTCTCGAGGTCGAGCATCAGCTCTTCGATCTTGCCGAGGTTCTCCCCCGCGCGGTTGACGACGCCGTCACCGATGATGGTGGTGGCCGAAAGGACGTTGGGGCGAGTCTCGACGGTGGTGTGTTGCGTCATGGAGTACCTCCTAGTTGCGGTCCATCGGCCAGCCCCGACTCTACGAAGCCCACAGCAGGCGATTTTTCGCGGAGCTGGCGACAAACCATACCTACCTGATGCAGTGCAACATCGGTGCCGCGGGAGGAGGGCGGCCCCAGCATCGCGCACCGATCGTAGACCTGCAACTTCTGGTTCCCTGAAGCGTAACCAGCTGAGATGCTGCGGCGAGGAGAGCGCGCGGAGCACCTGTCACAACCGGTAGAAGTACGCCGGTTCCATGACGGAGCCGGCGCGACCCAGGAGGTGTCACGATGAAGCCCTTCCAGAAGGTCATCCTGCTCGTCGTCCTGTCGCTCTGTCTGCTCCCCGCCGCCGCGGCCGCCGCGTCCACGCCCGAAAAACCCGCCGCGCCGCAGGCGCCGGCCGCGGCGCCGGCGGAGCTGCCGCCCCACCTCGCCTTCCTCGCCGATCCGGCGTTTCAGGGCAAAGACGATCCCAGCCGTCCGACCTCGATGAGCAGCTGCATGGTGACGCTCAACTGTTCCGGCATCTCGGGATTCTCCGGCACCTATCCGCTCTCCTGCAGCAGCGCCTCCGGCAACTGCGTCGTCGGCTCGAACTACGTGCAGTGCGACGGCGTGCGCCAGAACTGCCCGGTCTGCTACAAGTCGTGTCTCTGCCACGAGACGGACTGCTTCGGCTTCTCCTCCTGCAGCGGTCCCGGCTACAACTTCATCATCTGCGACGGCCAGAGATTCGGCTGCACTCATCCCTGCTAGTGAGCTGACCCCCTCTCCGGGCTCGTCACGACGGGCCCGGAGGTCTTGACAAGAAATTTCCTGGCTGTATTGTACAGGTGTGAACCAGCCCTCCCTCCGCCCTTCCGAACGGCTCATCGGCACGCTCCTGCGGGCATCGCGGGCGGTGGAGAAGCGGATCGAGGATGCGCTGGAGGGGGTGGAGCTGTCGCTGTCGAAGTACAGCGCGCTCAAGCACCTGGCGCTGGCGGGCGAGCCGCTGGCGCTGAGCGAGCTGGCGTCGCGGCTGATCTGCGTGCGGTCGAACATCACCCAGCTCGTGGACCGTCTGGAGGCCGACGGGCTCGTCCGCCGGGTGGAGGATCCCAAGGACCGCCGCAGCGTGCGGGCCGAGCTGACGGCGCTCGGCCGCGAGCGGCAGGCCGCAGGGGCGCGGCAGGCGAAGGCGGTGCAGGACGAGCTCGCGGAGAGGCTCGCGGGGCTCGACTGCGAGGCGATCGAGCAGGCGCTGGCGAGGTTGAAGTAGTCCTTCTGGCTTCCGTGGGACAGGCAGGAAGGGTAGAGGCCGCCTCCCGCGTCGGAAGTCCAAACCTGTAGCTTGAGCTCTAGGAGACCGAGCATGAAGCGTGAGCGAATCACGGGCCTGGGCGCCCTTCTCATAGCGGCGGCGATGGCGGTCGTTGCCGGCGGCTGCCGCGGCACGAGCGCCGACCCGCCCCCGCCGCCGCCGCCGGCGGTGGTCGTCACCCCGGCGGTGCAGAGGGACGTGCCGGTTCAGAAGGAGTGGATCGGCACCACCGAGGGCAACGTCAACGCCGAGATCCGGCCGAAGGTCGAAGGCTACCTGCTGCGGCGGCTGTACGTCGAAGGGGCCTTCGTGCGCGCGGGCGATCCGCTCTTCGCCATCGACCCGCGGCAGTTCCAGGCCCAGCTCGAGCAGGCGCAGGGCGACCTCGAGCAGGCGCAGGCCCAGCTCGCCAAGGCGCAGCAGGACGTGGCCCGCTTCCGCCCGCTGGTCGAGCAGAAGGCGATCAGCCAGCAGGAGCTCGACAACGCGCTGTCGGCGGAGCGGGCGGCGAAGGCGACCGTCGACTCGAAGCAGGCGGCCGTGCACCAGGCGCGCCTGAACGTCGGCTGGACGCGGGTCACCTCGCCCATCGGCGGCATCGCCGGCGCCGCCCAGGCGCAGGTGGGCAACCTCGTCAGCCCGTCGACGGTCCTCACCACCGTCTCCCAATGCGACCCCATCCGCGTCCTCTACCCGCTCTCCGAGCAGGAATACATGCGCTTCCAGGAGCGGCTGCGGAAGGACCCCAAGGCCGCGCAGGAGCCCAACCTCGAGCTGGTGCTCGGGGACGGCACGGTCTTCCCCTACAAGGGCCGGGTGCTCTTCGAGGGCCGCCAGGTGGACGTCAAGACGGGGACCATCCAGACCGTCGCCGTCTGCCCCAACCCCGGCAACCTCCTGCGCCCCGGCCAGTACGCCAAGGTGCGCGCCGTGACGGAGATCAAAAAGGGGGCGGTGCTGGTGCCGCAGCGGGCGGTCAACGAGCTCCAGGGGGGCTATGAGGTAGCGGTCGTCGGCGCCGGCGACAAGGCCGAGATCCGCACCGTGCAGACGGGGGAGCGGGTGGGGACCCTGTGGGTCATCGAATCGGGCCTGGCGCCCGGCGAGCGCGTCGTCGTCGAGGGCTTCTCGCGCGTCAAATCGGGGGCGCGCGTGCAGCCGAAGGAAGAGTCGGCCGCGGAAGCGGCAGGCGCCGCCGGAGATCATCCCGCCCCCGCCGGCGCTCCGGGAGCGCGGTGACGCCATGGCCCGCTTCTTCATCGACCGGCCCATCGTCGCCATCGTCATCTCCATCCTGACCGTCCTCCTGGGCTTGGTGGCGATGACGGGCCTCCCTATCGCCCAGTACCCGGACATCGTGCCGCCGCTCATCCAGATCCAGGGCACCTACCCCGGTGCCGACGCCGTCACTGTCGAGCAGTCGGTGGCGACCCCGCTCGAGCAGCAGATGAACGGCGTCGAGGACGAGCTCTACATGCAGTCCGTCAACGCCAGCGACGGGACGATCACGCTCCGCGTCACCTTCGACGTCGGCACGGACAGAAACGCCGACCAGGTCAACGCCCAGAACCGCGTCTCCCAGGCGCTGCCGAACCTGCCGCCCGACGTCAACACCTTCGGCCTCACCTACCGCAAGACCTCGGGCACGCCGCTGGTGCTCATCTCGCTCTACTCGCCGAAGGGGACCTACCCCGGGATCTTCCTCGGCAACTACGCCCTCATCAACCTCAACGACGCCCTCTACCGGGTGCCCGGGGTCGGCCAGGTGAACAACTTCGGCGCCTCGGAGTACGCCATGCGGGTGTGGGTCCGGCCCGATCAGCTCGCCAAGCTGAGCCTGACCGTCGGCGACCTCCTGCGGGCGCTGCAGCAGCAGAACACGGTGAATCCCTCGGGACAGGTGGGGGCGGAGCCCTCGCCGCCGGGCCAGGAGTTCACCTACACCGTGCGCGCCCAGGGCCGCCTGATCACCCCGGAGCAGTTCGGCGACGTCGTCGTGCGCCTGAACCCCGACGGCTCGGCGGTGCGCATGAAGGACGTCGCGCGCATCGAGATGGGCGCCCTCTCCTACAAGCAGGTGGCGCGCTTCAACGGCAAGCCGTCGAGCATCATCGCCATCTACCAGGCCCCGGGCTCGAACGCCCTGGCGGTGGCCGACGGGGTGAAGAAGCAGATGGCCGACCTGAAGGCCCGCTTCCCCGAGGACCTCGACTACGCGGTCTCCGTCGACACCACCCGGCCGGTGACGGAGGGGATCAAGGAGATCCTGAAGACGCTCGGCGCAGCGATGATCCTCGTCCTCCTCGTCGTCTTCCTCTTCCTGCAGAATTGGCGGGCGACCCTCATCCCGCTCATCGCCGTCCCCGTCTCGCTCGTCGGCACCTTCGCGGTCTTCCCCCTCCTGGGCTTCTCCATCAACACCCTGTCGCTCTTCGGCCTCGTCCTCGCCATCGGCCTCGTGGTGGACGACGCCATCGTCGTCGTCGAGGCGGTCGAACACCACATCGAGGAGGGCAAGACGCCGCGCGCCGCCACCCTGCAGGCGATGCAGGAGGTCTCGGGGCCGGTCGTCGCCATCGCCCTCATCCTCTCCTCGGTCTTCCTGCCGGTCGCCTTCCTGGGCGGCATCCAGGGGCGTCTCAACAAGCAGTTCGCGGTGACCATCGCCATCTCGGTCCTCATCTCGGCCTTCAACGCCCTCTCGCTGTCGCCGGCCCTCTCCGCCCTCCTCCTGCGGCCGCGGAAGCAGTCGCGCGGGCCGCTCGCCCGCCTCTTCGGCGGCTTCAACCGCGGCTTCGAGAAGGCGCGCCGCGGCTACCTCGGCACCTCGGGCTTCCTCATCCGCAAGGCCGTCCTCGCCCTCCTGATCCTCCTCGGCTTCGGCCTCTTGGCCGGCGGGATCGGCCGCGCGCTCCCCGGCAGCTTCCTTCCCGACGAGGACCAGGGTTATTTCTACCTGAACGTGCAGCTCCCCGACGCCGCCTCGCTGCAGCGGACGGACGCCGTCTGCCGCAAGGTCGAGGGCATCCTGGCGAAGACCAAGGGGGTGCGGTACTACAACACGGTGGGCGGCTTCAGCCTGCTCTCCTTCGTCTCCTCCTCCTACAACGGTTTCTTCTTCGTCTCGCTGGAACCGTGGGACGACCGCGAGGGCAAGGGGCAGTCGGCCAAGGAGATCGTGGCGCACCTGAACGAGACCTTCCGCGCCCAGGTCCCGGAGGCGACCGTCTTCGCCTTCCAGCCGCCCGCCATCCCCGGCCTCGGCACCTCGGGGGGCTTCTCGATGTGGGTGCAGGACAGGAGCGGCGGCTCGGTCGAGTTCTTGAACCAGAACCTGCAGCGCTTCCTCGCCGCGGCGCGCCAGCGTCCCGAGCTCGCCAACGTCAACAGCAGCTTCCGCGCCGCCGTGCCGCAGGTGTTCGTCGACGTCGATCGCGACAAGGTGCTCAAGGTCGGGGTCCCCATCGCCGACGTCTACCAGACGCTGCAGGCCTTCCTGGGCGGCACCTTCGTCAACCAGTTCAACCGCTTCGGCCGGCAGTGGCGCGTCTACCTCCAGGGGGAGGGGCAGGAGCGGGTCAACCCCGACGACATCGGCAGGTATTTCGTGCGCAACAACGACGGCAACATGGTCCCGCTGGCGGCGATCACCACCGTCCGGCGCATCGCCGGGCCGGAGTACACGCAGCGCTTCAACCTCTTCCGTGCCGCCCAGGTCACCGGCGCCGCGGCGCCCGGCTACAGCTCCGGCCAGGCGCTGACCGCCCTCGAGGAGGTGGCGCAGAAGACGCTGCCGCGGGAGATGGGCTTCGACTGGGCCGACCTCTCCTACCAGGAGAAGAAGGCGGCGGGCACCGCCACCCGGGTCTTCGCGCTGTCGCTGGTCTTCGTCTTCCTCATCCTGGCCGCTCTCTATGAGAGCTGGACGCTGCCCTGGAGCGTCCTCCTCTCGGTCCCCATCGCCATGTTCGGCGCCTTCTCGGGCCTCCTCCTCCGGCACTTCGACTTCGACGTCTTCGGCCAGATCGGGCTCATCGTGCTCATCGGCCTGGCGGCCAAGAACGCCATCCTCATCGTCGAGTTCGCCAAGGCCGAGTTCGAGAAAGGGAGGGGCCTCGCGGAGGCGGCGCTCGAAGGCGCGCAGCTCCGCCTGCGGCCCATCCTCATGACCTCCTTCGCCTTCATCTTGGGCTGCGTGCCGCTGTGGATCGCCAAGGGCGCCGGCGCCGCCTCGCGGCAGATCCTCGGCACCGTCGTCGTCGCCGGCATGCTCGCCGCCACCTGCCTCGCCATCTTCCTCATCCCCGTCCTCTTCGTGGTGGTCGAGAAGCTCGGCGGGGCGGAGAGGAAGCGCGCCGCGCAGGCCGATCACCCGGATCAAGCGGATCGAGCCGCCGTCCTACCGCTGGCGGAGGAGACCCCTTCATGAGCCGCCTCGCCCCCTTCGCCCTGCTGGCCGCTGCCGCGGCCCTGGCCGGCTGCGCCCTCGGCCCGAGCTACCACCGGCCGCCGCTCGACCTCCCCGCCGAGCACCGCGGGCAGGCCGGGCCGGCGGACGCCGCGTCGCTCGCCGACCAGGCCTGGTGGGAGGTCTTCCAGGACGACGCCCTGAAAGGTTTGATCGGCGAGGCGCTCAAGAACGGGTACGACGTCCGGCTCGCCGCCCGGCGGGTCGAGGAGGCGGAGGCCAACGCCGGCATCGCCCGCTCGGAGTACTTCCCCGGCATCCAGGCGCAGGCCAACTGGTCGCGCTCGCGCCAGTCGGAGTTCTCCCCCTCGCCCTCGAAGACCGGCAGCGCCTACAGCGTCAACCTCGGGCTCTCCTGGGAGATCGACCTCTGGGGACGCATCCGGCGCCTCAACGAGGCTGCCCTGGAGCAGTTCCTGGCCTCCGAGGAGGCGCGGCGGGGGGTCTTCCTCTCCCTCGTCTCCGAGGTCGCCACTAGCTACTTCCAGCTCCGCGAGCTCGACCTCCAGCTGGAGATCGCCCGCCGGACGTCGTCGGCGTTCCAGGAGACCTTCGACCTCTTCGACCGCCGCCTGAAGGGCGGCGCCGCCTCGGCCCTGGAGACCTCGAGCGCCGCCGCCTCGCTCGCCGCCACGGCGGCCAACATCCCCGACTTGGAGCGCCAGATCGCGGCCGAGGAGAACCACCTCGCCTTCCTGCTCGGGAGGAACCCCGGCCCCATCCCCCGCGGCGCCGTGCTGAACGACCAGTTCCTCCCGCCGCAGATCCCGCCCGGGCTTCCCGCCGACCTCCTCAAGCGACGGCCCGACCTGCGCGAGGCGGAGCAGAACCTGGTCGCCGCCAACGCCGTCGTCGGCGTCGCCACCGCCGACCTCTTCCCGCAGCTCAGCCTGACGGGCGCCCTGGGCGGCGTGGCGCCCCAGCTCTCCGACCTCGTCCGCGACGGCAAGACCTGGTCGATCGGCGCCGGCCTCCTGACCCCCGTCTTCCAGGGGCAGCGCTACCAGAACGCCCGCCGGGTGGCCATCGCCCGCTGGGAGCAGGCCAAGCTGCAGTACGAGCAGAGCGTCACCAACAGCTTGAACGAAGTGTCGACGGCCCTCATCGCCTACCAGAAGTACGCCGAGGTCGAGAAGGAGCGGGAGCGCGCGGTGGCCGCCAACCGCGACGCGGTCCAGCTCTCGAACCAGCGCTATGTGGCCGGCCTCTCGGGCTACCTCGAGGTGCTGCAGGCGCAGCAGCAGCTCTTCCCCGCCGAGATCCTCCTCGCCCAGGCGCGCTTCAGCCGCCTGGCCACCCTGGTCGAGCTCTACCGGGCGCTCGGCGGCGGCTGGAAGCTCAATGATCCGCAGTGGCCGCAGTGGACCGAAGCTCCCAAGCCGGCCGCGACCCCGTAAACGTTCGCCAGCCGGCGCCGGAATAGGATCGGCCGATGCGGCTATCATGTCGGCTGCCGCGCGCTGGCGGCGTCCCTGGACCGCTGCCGTCGAAACGGTCCCTTCCTCCGCGGAGGTCCGTCCATGCCCCTACGCCGTTGGCTCGCCGTTGTTCTCCTGCTGGCCGCCGCGCCGTCCTTCGCGGCGGTCGATCCGGCGCTCCTGCAGGGCCTGCACTGGCGCCTGCTGGGGCCCTTCCGCGGCGGCCGCGTGCTGGCGGTCGAGGGGGTTCCCGGGCAGCCGGAGCACTTCTACTTCGGCAGCGTCAACGGCGGCGTCTGGGAGACGCTCGACGCCGGCCGCACCTGGCGGCCGATCTTCGACGGCCAGCCGGTGGGCTCGATCGGCGCCCTCGCCGTCGCCCCTTCGGACCCGCGGGTGATCTATGCCGGCAGCGGCGAGGCCGACATGCGCTCCGACATCGCCCAGGGCGACGGCGTCTACCGCTCGGCTGACGGCGGCCGGAGCTGGACCCATGTCGGGCTCGAGGACACGCAGCAGATCGGCCGCGTGCTGGTCCATCCCACGAACCCCGACCTCGTCTACGTCGCGGCGCTCGGCCACCCCTACGGCCCCAACGCCCAGCGGGGCGTCTTCCGCTCCCGGGACGGCGGCAAGAGCTGGCAGCGGGTGCTCGGCAAGGGCGACGACACCGGCGCCATCGACCTCGCCTTCGAGCCCGGCAGGCCGGAGGTGATCTACGCAGCCCTCTGGCAGACGCGGCGCACGCCGTGGCACATCTACCCGCCGTCCAACGGCCCTGGGAGCGGCCTCTACCGCTCGAGCAACGGCGGCGACACCTGGCAGCCGCTGTCCGGCAAAAGCGGCGGGCTGCCGGCGAAGCCGGGGCGCATCGGGCTCGCGGTGGCGCCCTCGCGCCCGCAGCGCGTCTACGCCCTGGTGGACGCCGAGGCGGGCGGCCTCTACCGTTCGGAAGACGGCGGGGCGAGCTGGACGCGCGCCAGCGGCGACGCCCGCATCTGGGGGCGCGGCTGGTACTTCGGCGGCGTCACCGTCGATCCCAGGAACGCCGACGTCGTCTACGTCTGCAACACCAATCTCTACCGCTCGGACGACGGCGGCAAGACCTTCGCGCCGGTCAAGGGCGCGCCCGGCGGCGACGACTACCACCAGCTGTGGATCGATCCGCGCAATCCCGAGCGGCGCATCCTCGGCGTCGACCAGGGGGCTGTGGTGTCGGTCGACGGCGGCGCCACCTGGAGCTCCTGGTTCAACCAGCCGACCGGCCAGTTCTACCACCTGGTCACCGACAACCGCTTCCCCTACTGGGTCTACGGCTCGCAGCAGGACTCCGGCGCCGCCGGCATCCCCAGCCGCACCAACGGCTACGACGGCATCAACCTCACCGAGTTCCGGGAGATGACGGCCGGCGGCGAGAGCGACAGCCTGGCGCCCGATCCGCGCGACCCCGAGGTGATCTACGGCGGCCGCGTGGACCGCCTCGACCTGCGCACGGGGCAGACGCGGTCGATCGAGCCGACGCTCGCCCATCCCGACCTCTACCGCGGCGCCTGGACGCTGCCGCTCGTCTTCTCGCGGCGCGATCCGCGGGTCCTCTACTTCGCCAACCAGCGGCTCTTCCGCACCGCGGACGGCGGCGAGCGCTGGACGGTCATCAGCCCCGACCTGACGCGCGAGGACCCCGGCGCGCCGGCGAACCTGGATGCCGTGACGGCGGCGAACAACCCGCAGACCGGCCCCCGCCTGGGCGTCATCTACGCCGTCGCCCCCTCGCGGCTGGCCGACCGCGACCTCTGGGTGGGCACCGACGACGGCTTCATCTGGCGCACGAAGGACGAGGGCGAGCACTGGACGAACGTCACCCCGGCGGCGCTCACCCCGTGGTCCAAGGTCGGCATCCTCGAGACCTCGCACTTCGACGCCGAAACCGCCTACGCGGCCGTCGACCGCCACCGGCTGGAGGACCGCAAGCCGCACGTCTACCGCACCCGGGACGGCGGCCGCAGCTGGCAGGAGATCGTTGCAGGGATTCCCGATGGCGCCTTCGTCAACGCCGTGCGCGAGGACCCCGTGCGCCGCGGCCTGCTCTACGCCGGCACCGAGACCGGCGTCTACGTCTCCTTCGACGATGGCGGCCGCTGGCAGCCTCTCCAGGCGAACCTGCCGGTGACCTCGGTGCGCGACCTCGAGATTCACAGCGACGACCTGGTGATCGCCACCCACGGCCGCGCCTTCTGGGCCCTCGACGACGTGACGCCGCTGCGCCAGCTCGGGGACGCCGTTGCATCAGAGCGGGCCGGGGCCGCCCGGCTCTTCCAGCCGGCGACGGCGATCCGCTTCCGCCCCGCCGGCTTCAGCGGCTCGCCGATG
>DATNKQ010000404.1:0-4356 GCA_035603315.1 Thermoanaerobaculia bacterium | reverse complement strand
CCCCCCGCCGGGGATCGAGCCAGCAGTAGGAGGGGTTGACGTCGGAGGTCATGGCGAGCCCCGCCGGCGTCCCCTTGAGCAGCAGGACGGCGGCGTCCCCGCCCGGGCCGGCGACGGTGTTGGTGCGCACCGTGTGGTCGTACTGGCGCCAGATCCACTCCTTGCTGGCGAGCTCGGGCGTGGCGAGCAGCTTGCCGAGCGTCGCCGCGAGGTCGGTAGGTTCGGGCACATCCAGCGCCTCCTGGCGCCGCACCAGGTCGGCGGGCGGCGCCACTCGCCGGCGGTAGACCGGCGCCTCCTCGGTCAGCGGCCGGATCGGCATGTCGGCCGCCGTCTCGCCGTGCCAGCGGAGGACGGCGCGGCCGTCGCCTGTGACCTCGCCGATCGGCGCCACCTCGACGCCCCAGCGGCGGAAGACCTTCGCCACCTCCTCCTCGCGCCCCTTCTTCGCCACCAGGACCATCCGCTCCTGCGACTCCGAGAGCATGATCTCGTAGGGGCTCAAGCCCGGCTGCCGCAGCGGCACGCGGTCGAGGTCGAGGCGGAGCCCGGTGCCCCCCCGCCCCGCCATCTCGAAGCTCGAGCTGGTCAGGCCGGCGGCGCCCATGTCCTGGATGGCGACGATGGCCCCCGTCCGCATCGCCTCCAGGCAGGCCTCCAAGAGGACCTTCTCGGTGAAGGGGTCGCCGACCTGAACGGTCGGGCGCTTCGCCTCGCTCTCGGCGTCGAACGACTCCGAGGCCATGGTGGCGCCGTGGATGCCGTCGCGGCCGGTGCGGCTGCCGACGTAGAGGATGGGGTTGCCGGGGCCGGTGGCGCGGGCATGGAAAAGGCGGTCGCGGCGGGCGATCCCGAGGGCGAAGGCGTTGACCAGGATGTTGCCGTTGTAGGAGGGGTGGAAGCCGGTCTCGCCGCCCACCGTGGGGATGCCGACGCAGTTGCCGTAGTCGCCGATGCCGCGCACGACGCCGTCGACCAGGAAGCGCATGCGGGGGGCGTCCAAGTCGCCGAAGCGGAGGGAGTCCATGCAGGCGACGGGGCGGGCGCCCATGGTGAAGACGTCGCGCAGGATCCCTCCGACGCCGGTCGCCGATCCCTGGTAGGGCTCGATGAAGCTCGGATGGTTGTGGGACTCCATCTTGAAGACGGCGACCCAGCCGTAGCCGATGTCGACGACGCCGGCGTTCTCCCCCGGCCCCTGGAGGACGTGGGGACCCTCGGTGGGGAACTCCTTGAGATAGATTTTCGACGACTTGTAGGAGCAGTGCTCGGACCACAGGGCCGAGGCGATGCCGAGCTCGGTATAGGAGGGATCGCGGCCGAGGATCTTCCGCAGGCGCTCGTACTCCTCCTCCGTCAGCCCTTGCGCGCGGGCGAGCTCGGGATTGACCGCCGGCTCGTCGATCGCCTTCATCGCCGCCCTCCCGCCGCCGTCGCCGAAACCACCCGCGCTCCCGCCTCGACGGCGCTCTGGAGGATCGCCAGACCGTCGGTGTTGCCGAGGATCGACTCCGCGCAGCGCTCGGGATGGGGCATGAGGCCGAGGACGTTGCCGCCGCGGTTGCAGATCCCGGCGATGGCCCGCGCCGAGCCGTTCCAGTTCCACTCGTCCGCCAGGGTCCCGTCGGGCGCCGTGTAGCGGAAGACCACCTGCCCCGCCGCCTCGAGGGCGTCCAGGGCGGCGGGCGAGTCCTCGTAGTTGCCCTCGGAGTGGGCGATCGGCAGGCGCAGCACCTGGCCCTTGTGCAGCCGGTGGGTGAAGGGGAGGTCGTCGCGCTCCACCCGCACGTAGACGTCCCGGCACTCGAAGCGGAGGTTGCGGTTCTTCCGCATGGCGCCCGGGAGGAGCCCGGTCTCAAGAAGGACCTGGAAGCCGTTGCAGATCCCCAGCACGAGGCCGCCGGTCTCGGCGTGCCGCTTCACCGCCCCCATGATCGGCGACAGCGCCGCGAGCGCCCCCGCCCGCAGGTAGTCGCCGTAGGCGAACCCTCCCGGCAGCACCACCAGCTCGCACCCCTTGAGGGAGTCGTCGGCGTGCCAGAGGAAGTGGACGTCCTGGGCGAGGACGTGCTTCAGGACGTGGTAGATGTCGTGGTCGCAGTTGCTGCCCGGGAAGACGACGACGCCGCACCTCATGGCCGGCCTCCGGCGCCTCCGGCGAGGAGCTCGACCGAGTAGTCCTCGACGACGGTGTTGGCCAGGAGCTTCTCGCACATCTGCCGCAGCTCGCGGTCGGCGGCCTCTGGGTCGTCGGTCGCCAGGTCGATCTCGAAGCTCTTGCCGGCGCGCACCTCCTGGACGCCGGGGAAGCCGACGCGCTGGAGCGCGTTCTGGATCGCCTTCCCCTGCGGGTCCAGGATCTCGCGGCGGGGATAGACCGTCACTTTTGCCTTCACTTACGTCACCTCCAGCCAGGGTGTCGGTGCGAACTGATGGGTCAGGGCGACGAGCGCCCGCGAACCCGCCCGCTCGAGCGCCTCGCCGATCGCCGCAGCGGCCAGGGCGGGCAGGTTGTTGGTGCGCGAGAGGTGGTAGAGGACCACCCAGCGCAGGCGCTCGGAGACCAGCTCGGGGAGGCCCTGGGCCGCCTCCAGGTTCGAGAGGTGGCCGTGGCGTCCGGCGACCCGCTGCTTCAAGGCCCAAGGATAAGGGCCGTTGCGCAGCATGTCGAGGTCGTGGTTGGTCTCGAGAAGCAGGACGTCGAGGCCGGCCAGGCGGGCCCAGGCGAGCCGGCTGAGACACCCGAGGTCGGCCGCCAGCCCCAGCCGCAGCCCCGCGCCGTCCTCCACCACCAGGCCGATCGGCTCCCGCGCATCGTGCGGCAGGGCGAAGGGCTCGATCTCGAAGCCCCCCACCTCGCGCCGCTCGCCGGAGCGCAGGACGATGGCGGCAGCAGCCGTCTCCGCGCGCAGCCGCGAGCCTTCGAGGGTGCCGGCCGTGGCGAAGATCGGCAGATGATGGCGCCGGGCGAAGCGGTCCGCCCCCCGCGAGTGGTCGACGTGCTCGTGGGTGAGCACCAGGGCGTCGAGGGTGTCGGCGTCGATCCCCACGGCGGCCAGCCGGCGCTCGATCTCGCGGCAGGCGAAACCGGCGTCCAAGAGGATGCGCCGCGCTCCCGATTCGACCACCACGGCGTTCCCCCCGCTGCCCGAGCCGAGGACGACGACCCGCATGCGCGAAGTCGAGAGAGGGAGAGGTGCGATGTCGTGTATGCGCGGCGGCATCGCCGGGTAGCAGTCTTCCGCCCTCGGCGGGTCCTGTCGCGGCGCCGTATCCCGCGCGACGGCACGCGCGGGATCCCTCGGCACCGCGCCACCCGCCGCTCCGGTTCCTTTACACTCCGGAACCGGTCCTCTAAGATCCGGGCCGTTCCTGGAAAGGTGCAAAGACCTCGATGTCTCTCAAACGCCCAACGGTCGTCGAAAAAGACGTGGAACGCTCGGGCTCCCTCTGGGCTCGTCACCGGCGCGAGATCACCTTCCTCGTCGTCTTCCTCGTCCTCTTGGGCGGCGGCTTCGCGCTCATCTCTCTCAACTGGGTCAACGACCATGCCATCGAGCCGTTCACGGCCGGCGTGGCGCGGGTGAGCGGCGCGGCCCTCAACCTGCTGGGGCAGCACGTCACCCTCCAGGGCACGGTGATCCAGGGCCGCCGTTTCGCCGTCAACATCCGCAACGGCTGCAACGGCGTCGAGACCATCCTCATCTTCCTGGCCGCCGTGCTCGCCTTCCCCGCCTCCTGGCGCTCGCGCCTCCTGGGGATCGCCCTGGGCGTCGTCGCCATCCAGGTCGTCAACCTCGTGCGGGTGGTGGCGCTCTACCTGACCGGCGCCTACCTTCCCCGCCTCTTCGACGCCTCGCACACCGTCATCTGGCAGAGCCTGGTCATCCTCTTTGGCGTCCTCCTCTGGATCTTCTGGGCGAACCGCTTCGCCACCGGCCGTGAGTCGGCGGCCTGAGCGGGCGGCGGCGCGCCGGGAGCCGGACGCGGAGAGGCGCCGCGACTGGCTCCCCCGCTTCGTGCGCAACGTCCTCCTGCTGCTGATTCCCGCCTGGGCCCTGTGGGCGCTGCTGACGCCGTTCTACAACCGCTTCCTCCTGCAGAGCTCCCAGAACCTCCTCCACCTGACCGAGCGGCCGGCCGCCACCCAGTTCGTCCGCCAGGGCGCCGACGACGCCCTCATCTCGCGGCGCGACCTGCCGCCGGCGAAGAGCATGCTCGCCCGCGGCATCCGGGTGACCGACCTCCACTTCCACCTCGTGCTGCTGGGAGCCCTCTTCCTCGCCGTGCCGGGGGTCCCCTGGCGCCGGCGGCTGGAGAACGTCGCCTGGGCCCTTCTCATCGCCGTCTTCTTCG
>DATNKQ010000395.1:0-2654 GCA_035603315.1 Thermoanaerobaculia bacterium | reverse complement strand
TCGAGCAGATGGTCGTCTCGGTCAGGCCGTAGCCGTTGACGATGCGCACGGAGTCGATGAGCTGGTCGACGTCGCCCGCCGACAGCGCCTCGCCGCCGACGAGGATGAGCCGCAGCCGCGGCAGCTCGCCGCGGAGGGCGTTCAGGTTCGCCATCATCGACGGCACCGTCGACACCATCGACACCCCGTGCCGGGCGATCAGCCCGACGAGGGCGGTGACGTCGAGGAGCTCGTGCTTGTCGGGGAGCACCACCGCGCCGCCGGCGCAGAGGAGGGGAAAGATCTCGCCCACGAAGCTGGCGTAGGCGATCGAGGTCAGCGGCAGGATGCGGTCCTCGGGGCCGGGCTCGTAGCTGCGGAGGAACGAGGAGACGAGGTTGACGACGTTGCGGTGGTCGAGGAGGACTCCCTTGGGGAGGCCCGTCGAGCCGGAGGTATAGATGACGCAAGCGAGGTTCCCGGCGGTCGCCAGAGGCGGCGGGTTCCCGGCCGGCCGGGCGGCGATCGCCGGCCAGTCGGCGTCGATCTCCAGGCGCTGCACCGGCGGCGGATCGGAATCCAGGAGCGGCCGCAGCCGCTGCTGGGTAAGCAGCAGCTTCGCGCCGGCGTCGCCGAGGATGTAGGACATGCGCTCCCGCGGGTAGTCGGGGTCGAGCGGCAGGTAGGCGCCGCCCGCCTTGAGCACCCCGAGGATCCCCACCATCATGTCGAGCGAGCGGTCGACGCAGATGCCGGTCAGGGCCTCGGGGCCGACGCCGAGCCGCCGCAGGTGGTGGGCGAGGCGGTTGGCCCGCTCGTTGAGCTCGCCATAGGAGATGCGCTCGCGGCCGAACATCATGGCCGGCGCCTCGGGGCTCTTCTCCGCCTGCTCCTCGAAGAGGCGGTGCAGAGTGGCGTCGCGCCGGTACTCGACCCGCGTGTCGTTCCAGGCGGCGACGAGCTGCCGCGCCTCGGTCTCGGTGACGAGCGGCAGCTCCGAGAGCGGGGTCCCGGGGTCGGCGGCGACGCCTTCGAGCAGGCGCTCGAAGTGCCGGGCCATGCGCGCGATCGTCGCGGCGTCGAAGAGGTCGGTGTTGTAGTCGAGGGCGGCGACCAGGGCGCCCTCCACCTCCCCCATCGTCAGGGTGAGGTCGAACTGGGCGATCTTCTGCGGCAGCGGCATCGCCTCCAGCCGCAGGCCTCCCACGTCGGCGCGCGCCCCCGGCTCGCCGAGGGCGCAGGCGGTCAGGTCCTGGCCGTCCGCCAGGTGCGCCTTCTGCAGCACGAACATGACCTGGAAGAGCGGCGAGCGGCCGGGGTCGCGCTGCGGCTGCAGCTTCTCGACCAGCAGCGGGAAGGGATACTCCTGGTGCTCGAAGGCGCCCAGGGCGTCGCGGCGGGCGCGGGCCAGGAAGGCCTCGAAGGGCGGATCGCCCGCGAGGTCGGCCCGCAGCACCAGCGGGTTGACGAAGTAGCCGATGGTCTTGGCGAAGCCGGCGCGGGTGCGGGCGGCGGTGACCGAGCCGACGAGGAGATCGTCCTGGCGGGTGTGGCGCTGGAGGAGCGCCTGGAAGGCCGCCAGGAGGGCGATGAACGGCGTCGCCTCGCGCTCGCGGGCGATCTCCTTCACCCGCGCCGTCAGCTCGCGGGAGAGCCGGAACGGGTGGTTCTCGCCGCCGTAGGTCTGCACCAGCGGGCGCGGCCGGTCGGTCGTCAGGTCGAGGACGGGCAGCTCGCCCGCCAGCCGCTCCTTCCAGTAGCCCCACAGCCGCTCGCCGTCGGCCCCCGCCAGCATCTCCTCCTGCCAGCGGACGTAGTCGGTGTAGTGGAGGGGGGCGCGCGGCAGCTCGCGGCTCTCCCCCGCCGTGTAGGCGGGATAGAGGATGGCCAGCTCGTCGATCAGCACCCCCAGCGACCAGAAGTCGGTGACGATGTGGTGCATCGTCAGGTGGAGCACGTGCTCCTGGGCCGAGCGGGTGAAGAGGCTGACGCGCACCAGCGGGCCCTTCTCGAGGTCGAACGGGCGGTGGGTCTCGCGCGCCAGGTGCTCGCCGAGCCGGGCGTCGCTCCAGCCCTGGGCGTCGAGGCTGACGAACTCGAGGTCCATCCGCGGGTGAACGAGCTGCACCGGCTCGCCGCGCGAGGTCTTGAAGGTGGTGCGCAGCGCCGCATGGCGGTCGACCAGCGTCTGGATCGACCGCAGGAGGGCCGCGGCATCCAGCTCGCCGCGGATGCGGACGGCGTTGGGGACGTTGTAGGCGGCGCTCCCGGGGTCGAGCGCGTGCAGGAACCAGAGCGACTGCTGGCCGCGCGACAGGCGATGCTCGCCGACCTCGTGCCCGGCCACCGGCGCCGGCGAGGCGGCGGCTCCCTCGGCGCCCTGGACCCTGGCGGCGGAGGCGGCCGTCCCGGCCGCGCGGGCCAGCACGCCGGTCGCCAGCTCGGTCAGGCTCAGGCCCTCGAAGAAGGTCTCCATCGACACCGTCACCCCGAGCCGCGCCTCGATGGCGTGCATCAGCTCCATGGCGTTCAGCGAATCGAGCGGGTAGTGGCTGATCGGCTGCGCCGGATCGATGTCGGCGGCGGCGACCCCCACCCGGGCGGCGACCTCGGCAGCCAGCCAGCGGCGGACGCCGTCCAAGGTGTCGAGGCCGGCGGGCGGCGCGGCTTCTTCC
>DATNKQ010000386.1:0-4396 GCA_035603315.1 Thermoanaerobaculia bacterium | reverse complement strand
CCGCCAGCAGCACCGTCGCCGCCGCCGCCAGCGTCCGTGTCACCGCCAGCAGCACCGTCGCCGCCGCCGCCAGCGTCCGTGTCACCGCCAGCAGCACCGCCGCCGCCGCCGCCAGGACCCCGGTGCCGCCGACCAGCGCCGGCCCTCCACCCAGGAACGCCTGGCGGTAGAGGCCGACGAGCGCGGTCAGCGGATTGGCCTCGATCCAGGGCAGGAACCGTACCGGTACGAGCTTCAGCGGATAGACGATCGGCGTCAGGTAGAACCAGGCGGTGAAGACCATGCCGAGCACCTGGGCGGTGTCGCGGAAGAAGACGTGGACCGATCCCAAGAGGAGACCCAGGCCGAGGGTCAGGGACACCTGGAGAGGGATGGCGATCAGCAGCAGCGGCAGGCCCCGCCAGGCAAGCTCCCCCACGGCGGCCAGGACGCCGACGAAGATGAGGGCGGCGATGGCCTCGTGGAGCAGCGCCGCCAGCACCACCGCCAGCACCAGGATCTCCGCCGGGAAGCGCAGCTTCTTGACCAGGCTGGCGTTGTCGGTGATCGCCGTCGAGGAGCGCAGCACCCCTTCCTGCAGGGCCATCCACGGCAAGAGGCCGCTGAAGAGGAAGATCGCGAAGTGGCGGGTGTGGGTCCCCACCGGCGAGATCTTCATCACCGTCGAGAAGACGAAGGTGAAGAGCAGGAGGAGCCAGAGCGGCTGCACGAACGACCAGACGAAGCCCAGGAGCGAGCCCGCGTAGCGGCCCTGGAAGTCCCGCTTGACGAGCTGGCGGAGCAGGAAGAAATGGCGTTGCACGGGGGCGCCTAGGATCGCACGAATGGAGGCCGGGCGGCGATATTGACAGCCGCGGGCGGCCGGGCGTACTATGACGGAACAGCATCTCCTATGCCATTTTGACATAGAGGACGCCGGAACTGCTATGGCCACCGTCGAGAAAATTCGCCAGGTCCAGTTGGTGGGCCGCAAGATCCGCCAGCTCCGCAAGGAGCACAAGCTCACCCAGATGGAGCTCTCCGCGCGGCTCGGTATCCAACAGTCGGACCTCTCCCGCATGGAGCAGGGCGAATACCGGGTCAGCCTGGACACTCTCTTCCGTATTCTCGCCGAGTTCAAGATGAGCATCGGCGAGTTCTTCGAGGACGTCGCTCGGGAGTCGTTGACCCCGAGAGACATTGGATTGGTTCGCGAGTTCCAGGCTCTGACCGAGGAAGCGCAGCGTGAAGTCCAGGACTTCATCGCTTTCAAGCGCTCCCAAGGCGAGTCACAAGATCGGCCGGACGAGCCCGATTAGTTTCCGCGGGTCTCGATGGAGGGGTATGGTCGACGATAGCGGCTCCATCCGTGTATTTGAAGACTTGAGGGAAAGGGGCCGCCAGGCGGTCGAGAGCGGACGCCTCGAGGAGGCGCTGGCGCTCTACCAGCAGTCGGCCGAGGTCGCCGAAGCGATCGGCGATCCCAAGCTGCAGGACCTGGCGCTCTGCAACGTGGCCGCGGCGGCGATCTCGCTCGGCCGCGGCGACGGCGAGGTCCCCCGCCTGCGGGAGATCCTGCTGCGCAACGAGAGCATCGCCAACTGCTGCCTGGCCGCTTACAACATCGCCCGCTACTACGAGCTCACCAAGGACTTCAAGAAGTCGCTCTTCTACGCGCGGATCGCCCGCGACCGCTCCGAGGTGCTGGGGCGGATCGACTGGATCGCCTCGAGCTACAACCAGATCGGCAACGCGCTCCTGGCCGAGAGCCTGATCGAAGAGGCCTGCCGGCACTACGAGAAGGCCCTCGCCATGTACGCGGAGCCGAGCATCCGGCGGGCCTTGATGCTCGACAACCTCGGCTATTGCCGGGTCCTCCAGAGCCGGTTCTCGGACGGCTACTCCCTGATCTACCAGAGCCTGGCGATGCTGCGCCGGGTGGGGCCGCGACGCTACCAGCTGTCGCCCCGCCTGGACCTCTGCTTCGCCCATCTGGAGACCGGGCGCTACGAGAAGGCGCGCAACCACGGGCGCGTCGCGCTGGCGATCGCCGAAGCGGCCGGCGACTCCGATGCCACCAAGAACGCCCTCTACCTGCTGGGAGAGACCGCCAATCTGCTGGGCGACAGCTTCGGCGCCCGGCGCTACTTCTCGCGCCTGCAGCAGGGCTTCTTCCCCGACCAACCCTATCTTCCGAGCTTCCTGCTGGCGATCGACGTGCGCAAGCTCATCAACCTGAAGGCCTGATGCCATGAGATCCCGCGCCTTTCTCTCCGCTTTCGCGTTCGGGCTCCTCCTGGCCGGCAGCGCGCTCGCCTTCGATCGCCAGAGCGCCCTGGGCTCCCAGGGCGAGATCTACTTCGCCCAGGTCGGGACGTACAGCACCCTCTTCCCCGGCGGCAAGGCCTATCCCGGGCAGAACGTCGTGCTCGCCCTGGACGTCACCTTCCCGGGCCAGGACCCCCAGCGCCTGCTCGTCCCCGGCACCTCGGGACCGGAGGTGGAGGGGACCCCCTTCCTCCTCTACGAACAGGCCTCGGGCGCCCTCTTCATGGTCTGGCAGGGCGAGATCGCGCTCCATCCGATCCTCAACCTCGTCAGCTTCAAGGACGGCCAGTGGGGCCAGGTCGCCGAGGTCTCGGGGAACTTCGCCGCGAAGCTGGCGCCCCAGCTGGCGGTGACCCGCGACTCCTACCAGGTCCCCTCGACCGACGGCGCGACCTCCTCCACCGTACAACGGACGGTGCTGCACCTGGTCTGGGCCGAGGAGAACGCGGCAGGGTCGCAGGATACTTTCTACACCCCGATCATCCTCGACGACGGCCAGTTCCAGGGGAACAACAACGTCTACCGGCTCAACGACTTCGACACCAGCGCCCCGGCGACGCTGCCGTATGACGTCGGCACCGGGATGCAGGTCGCTCCCCGCCTCGAGCCGGGACGGGACGGGCAGACGGTCGTCGTCACCTTCGCCGACGCTCCCTCCAAGCGGATCGTCGCCGTGGAGGTCGCCGTCCTGCCCCAGGACCTCTCCCGGCTCGCCGATCGCGCGCGCGCCCAGATCATCGAGGTCGGCGTCAAGCTCTACCCGGCGCAGATGAAGGCGCTGGCGGACTCGGCCAGCGGCAGCATCCTCGCCAACGGCGGCGCCTTCTATCCCGATCTCGTGCAGTCGATGGCGGACAAGGTCCACGCCTACATCCTCGCCACCCCACCCTCCGGCACGCCCGGCGGGCTGGTCAACCTCTCCGCCGGCGCGCGGGCCCAGATCATCGAGGTCGGCGTCCAGCTCTCGCATCGAGGCCTGAAGAGCCTCGCCGCGGCCTCGTCCGCACAGGCTCCGGTGGTCGAGGAGAGCACTGCGGGGACCGACGCCTCCGGAACGCAGACCTGCCTGCTGCAGTTCCAGATCGCTTCCAGCCGCCCTGTCCCCGTCGTCGGCTCCGGCAAGGTGACGTATTACTCCTCCGAGGGCGGCGACGCGGTGCTCATCTCCTGGCAGCTGGGGAACAACATCGACTACCGGGACAGCAACGGCGCGGGGTGGAACGACATCCACGAGATCAAGCTGACCAACATCCTCAACTTGGACCTGGCGCAGAGGATGCTCGACCAGCGCGTTCGGCAGTAAGCGGGCAACCGACGACGGCGGTCACGGGAAGACCAGGATCGGCTCGGCCGTGGGCCGGGCCGGCAGGACCTGGCCGCCGGCCGCCTCCAGCCGGACGGCGATCTCCCCCCTCTTCTCTTCCGGGCACAGCAGCGCGAGGCACCCTCCTCCCCCGGCGCCGCAGGCCTTGCCGCCCCAGGCCCCTCCCGCCAGCGCCAGGCGCAGCAGCTCCTCGAGCATCGGAGTCGAGACGCCGGGCGCCAGCCGGCGCCTTAAGCTCCACTCGCGGCTCATCAGCTCGCCGACCCGCGGCAGGTCGCCGGCCTCCAGGGCCGCCGGGACCTCCGAGGCCACGAGGGCGATTCCCGCGAACAGCTCGGTGATCTCCGCCTCGCCCTCCAGCCGGCGCCGGATCACCTGCCAGTTGTTGCCCGCCGAGAAGTGGCTCTGTCCCGAGTAGACGACGAGGAGGCTCGCGCCGAGCCGAGGAAGATCGGCGTCGATCTGCCTCACCCGCTCGCCGCCGGGCCGGTGCAGGATCTCCAGGGCCCCGCCGAGGAGCGCCGGATAGTGATCCTGGATGCCGGTCGGCAGCCCCATGAGGCGGGCCTCGAGGTCGTGGGCGAGATGGACCTTCTGGGCCGCCGACGAGCGCGGCAGGTCGAGCTCCTCCTCGGCGGCGGCGAGGAACCCGACGACGAGGGCCGAGCTGGCCCCCAGGCCGCCGCCGCGCGGCGAGTCGCTCGCCAGCTCCACCTCGATCGGCGGCAGGTCCAGGGACGCGGCGAGGGTGCCGACGAGGGCGCC
>DATNKQ010000382.1:0-2838 GCA_035603315.1 Thermoanaerobaculia bacterium | reverse complement strand
CCGCCAGCCAGCGGGTAGTGACTCAATTTGGGCCTCGCTCCGCTCCTTCGGGGGCGCGCCAGGATGGTATCGTTCGGAGGGGAGCCCGCGCAGCCCCGCGAGGAGAAGACTCTGATGACCGACAGCTTCCGCAGCCACGCGACCCTCCGCGTGGGAGACCGCGAGTTCCGCATCGCCCGCCTCGACGCCCTCGGGCGCGACCTGTCGCGCCTCCCCTACGCGATGCGCATCCTGCTCGAGAACCTCCTGCGCCGCGAGGACGGCACCGTCGTCACCGCGGCGGAGATCGAGGCCGTGGCCGCCTGGGACCCGGCGGCCCTGCCGGCGCGCGAGATCGCCTTCATGCCCGCCCGCGTCCTCCTCCAGGACTTCACCGGCGTCCCCGCCGTCGTCGACCTGGCGGCGATGCGCGACGCCATCTCACGTATGGGCGGCGATCCCACCCGCATCAATCCCCTGCAGCCCGTGGAGCTGGTGATCGACCACTCCGTGCAGGTCGACGAGTACGGCAGCGCGGCGGCCTTCCTTCTCAACGCGGAGCGCGAGTTCGAGAGGAACGGCGAGCGCTACGCCTTCCTGCGCTGGGGGCAAACCGCCTTCCGCAACTTCAAGGTGGTGCCGCCGGACACCGGCATCGTCCACCAGGTGAACCTCGAGTACCTGGCCCGGGTGGTGATGGACGAGCCGCGGGACGGCGCCGTCTGGGCCTACCCCGACACCTTGGTAGGGACCGACTCTCACACCACCATGGTCAATGGCCTGGGGGTCTTGGGCTGGGGCGTCGGCGGCATCGAGGCCGAGGCCGCCATGCTGGGCCAGCCGGTCTCCATGCTGATCCCTCAGGTGGTGGGCTTCCGGCTGACCGGCGCCCTCCCCGAGGGCTCGACCGCCACCGACCTCGTGCTGCGGGTGACCGAGATGCTGCGCCACAAGGGGGTGGTCGGCAACTTCGTGGAGTTCTTCGGCCCCGGCCTCTCCAAGCTGCCGCTCGCCGATCGCGCCACCATCGCCAACATGGCTCCCGAGTATGGCGCCACCTGCGGCATCTTCCCCGTCGACCAGATCTCCCTCGACTACCTCCGCTTCACCGGCCGCAGCCCGGAGCGGGTGGCCCTGGTCGAGGCCTACATGAAGGAGCAGGGGCTCTTCCACACGGCCGACAGCCCCGAGCCTCGCTACTCCTCGACGCTCGAGCTCGACCTGGGCAGCGTCGAGCCGAGCCTCGCCGGCCCCCGCCGCCCGCAGGACCGGGTGCGCCTCTCGGAGGTCAAGGAGTCGTTCCTCCGCGAGCTCGACGCCATGTTGAACGGCAAAAAACCCAAGCCGCGGATGGCGCCGCGGACCTGGGGCGACACCCCGAGCGATGCCGGAGCGAGGGCGACCGCGGCGATCATTGAGCCGGAGGTGACGGCGGAAGGGGTGACGACGGAGCTCGGCGGCGAGCGCTTCACCTTGAAGCACGGGTCGGTCGTCATCGCCGCCATCACCAGCTGCACCAACACTTCGAACCCGTCGGTCATGGTCGCCGCCGGGCTCCTCGCCAAGAAGGCGGTCGAGCGCGGCTTGAAGAGCCGGCCCTGGGTCAAGACCAGCCTCGCCCCCGGCTCCAAGGTGGTGACCGACTATTACGACGAGGCGGGCCTGACGTCTTATCTCGACCAGCTCGGCTTCAACCTCGTGGGCTACGGCTGCACCACCTGCATCGGCAACAGCGGCCCGCTCCCGCCGGCGATCTCGAAGGCCATCGAGGAGGGCGACCTGGTGGCCGCGGCGGTGCTCTCCGGCAACCGCAACTTCGAGGGGCGGATCAACTCCGACGTGCGCGCCAACTACCTCGCCTCGCCGCCGCTCGTCGTCGCCTACGCCTTGGCCGGACGCATCGACATCGACCTCTACCGCGAGCCGCTGGGGACCGGCAGGGACGGCGAGCCGGTCTTCTTGAAGGACCTCTGGCCGAGCCGCCTGGAGGTCGAGGAGACCATTCAGCGGGCCGTCCGCCCGGAGCAGTTCCGGCGCCAGTACGGCGACGTCTACGCCGGCGACGAGCGCTGGAACGGGATGCGGGTCCCCGCGGGCGACACCTATGCCTGGGACGCGGCCTCGACCTACGTCAAGCTGCCGCCCTACTTCGACGGCATGCCGGCCGACCCGGCGCCGATCGAGGACGTCCACGGCGCCCGCGCCCTCTGCGTCTTCGGCGACAGCATCACCACCGACCACATCTCCCCCGCCGGCTCGATCAAGACCTCGAGCCCGGCCGGCAAGTACCTGGTCGAGAAGGGGATCGCCCCCAAGGACTTCAACTCCTACGGCTCCCGCCGCGGCAACCACGAGGTGATGATGCGCGGCACCTTCGCCAACATCCGCATCCGCAACCGGATGACCCCCGAGATCGAGGGCGGCTTCACGCTCCACCTGCCCGACGGCGAGCCGCTGCCGATCTACGACGCCGCCATGAAGTACCAGGCCGAGGGCGTGCCGACCGTCGTCCTCGCCGGCCAGGAGTACGGCACCGGCTCCTCCCGCGACTGGGCCGCCAAGGGTCCCCGGCTCCTCGGCGTGCGGGCGGTGATCGCGGAGAGCTTCGAGCGTATCCACCGCAGCAACCTCGTCGGCATGGGGGTCGCGCCCCTCGAGTTCACCGGCGGCGCCAGCGTGGCTAGCCTGGGGCTGACCGGACGGGAGGTCTACGAGATCTCAGGATTGGCGGCGGGGGTCGGGAGCGGCTTCCGGGATGGGCGAGAGGTCACAGTGCGGGCCGCGGCCGAGGACGGCAAGGTGACCGAGTTCAAGGCGAAGGTGCGGCTCGACACTCCCCAGGAGGAGCTGTACTACCGG
>DATNKQ010000378.1:0-7211 GCA_035603315.1 Thermoanaerobaculia bacterium | reverse complement strand
CCGCCAGCCGCAGGGGGTAGCGGCCGGGAACGAGGCCCGCGGGCGGCTTCACCACCACCTCGAAGGACTGCTCGCCGCCAGGCTCGAGGGCGAACGGCAGAGGAGGGACGGCCGGCCAGGGTGAAGCCCCGCCGGGGACGGTCAGCTCCAGCCGGCCGGAGAGCGGCGTCCGCGAGCGCGAGGTCAGCGTCACCGGCAGGCGGCGCGGCTCGTGGCTCTGGACCGGCCAGGCCAGGAGATGCTCGGCGACCGCCACCTCCACCCGAGGCACCACCCGCAGCGGCCGGCGCACCTCGCCCACGGCCTGGTCCTGATGGCGGTGCACCACCTCGCGGTCGAGGCTCACCTCGGTGTCGCCCCAGCGGAAGGTGAAGCGCGCGGTCAGGGGCGGCGGTCCGAACGGCTCTCCGCGCTCGGCGGGCGTGGCCTGCGACCAGTCGTAGAGCGAGCCTTGGAGCGGCCGGCGCAGGAAGTAGGGAACGGTGGGAGAAGCGGTGGCCGGCACGTTCGCCTGGAGGTCCCACTTCGACAGCGCCCCGGCGGCGAGGTCGCGGCTCTCGCCCGGCGGCAGCGCGCCGTCCCCCCACTCGGGGGCCGGCAGGAGGACGACGCTGGCGCCGCCCAGGCTCTCGCCGCCGCCGTTCCACAGCGCCGCCTGCACGGGGAAGCTCTCGCCGGCGGTCAACGTCTCGCGATCGGTCGAGGCGTCGACGGCGATCCCCAGGGCGGCGGCAAGGCCGATCTCGGCGACCTCGATCTTCTCGTCGATCAGCGCCCCCACGGCGCGGTCTGCGGAGGCGGCCGGCACCTTCTCCGGAGTCTTCTCGGGAGCAAGCAGTGCCCGGGCGGCGCGGAGCTGGCGGAGCGCCTCGGCGAGGGGGCGGGCGGCCTCCTCCGGCCGGTCCGGGGAGAGCTTCGCCCGCGCCTGCACGGCCGCCTCCTCCGCCGCCTTGAGGTGAGCGGCGACCTCGCGCCGCCGCGCCTCGTCCGCGAGCGGCCCGGCAATCCCCGCCAGGTGGCTGTCGATCCCCGCGAACAGCTCCTTGCCCGCGGCCCCCGCCCCGCCGGTCACCCAGGACACCCGGTCGTCCTGCGGACCCAGCTCCTGCAGCCGGCCCATGTCCTGCGACCGGTGCATGCTGCGGCTGGCCATGGCGAGCTGATAGGAGGACTTGCCGGACAGCGGGTCGATGCGGCCGAGCGGGAGGGTCATGGTGGCCGAGGCGCGGTCGAACCAGGCAGCGCGATAGAGCGCCTCGGGGGTCCAGGGAACGAGCCCTTCGGCCGCGAGGCCGGGGAGGGCGGCGGGATCGCCCGCCAGCCGGAAAGCCTCCGGCGCCACGGCGCCCGCCGCCTGGTGCTGGCCATGCCCCGCCTGGGGGCTGGGCGGGAAGACGGAGACGACGACCTGCGGCTTGAAGCGACGGATCACCCGCACCGCGTCCTCCAGCAGCACCTCCTTGGGCCACAGGCGGAGCGTCTCGTCGAGCGAGCGGGTGAAGCCGAAGTCGTAGGCGCGGGTGAAGTACTGGCGCCCGCCATCGACCTCGCGCGCCGCCAGCAGCTCGCGGGAGCGGATGAGCCCGAGGCCCACGCCGAGCTCGGGGCCGATCAAGTTCTGTCCCCCTTCCCCGCGGCTGAGCGAGAGGTAGGCCGCCTCGCCGCCCATGCCGCGGGCGACGAGCGTGAGGAGGGCCGTATCCTCGTCGTCGGGATGGGCGCCGATCACCAGCAGGCGCTTGTGGGTCGACAACTTCGCGAGCGCCCGCTCGACGGCCACGACGCCGCCGCTGCCGGCCGGCTGGAGGGCCGGCGGCGAGACCCCCGGCACCGCGGCGCCGGCGATCCCGGCGGAGAGGGCGAGGAGCGCCAGGACGAGGAGCAGGAGCGGCGGGCAGAGCTTTCGGAGCGATCGGATCATGGGAGCTTGGCCGTCCGGGAGAGGGGTTTTCGATGCCGCCGACCGGCGGCGCCGTGAGTGTAGCACCGGCCAGCCGGCCCTCCGTGAGGCCGCGGCCGCCGCGGGCGGGGTGGGATAGACTTCCTGGGCACGCACGGAAATCGTCCGGGATGATGTCGACCGAGTGAGAACCCTTGCCGATCGCCCGCGCTGGCGCGTCGCGGCTCTCCTCGCCGCGATGGCGGCGACCGGTTGGTTGTGGCTCTCCTCGCCGGCGCCGGCGGGCGCCCGCGCCGGCGGCGGGCACTCCTTCTCGGGGCACTCGTCCGGCAGCCACAGCAGCGGCTCGCACAGCTCGAGCTTCTCCCACCCCAGCAGCTCTCGCTCCGGCAGCAGCGGCTTTTCCGGCTCCCGCGGCGTGCCCCTCGTGGGCCTCGCGGGGCTCCCCTGCGGCTGCTCCTTCCTCCTCGTCCTGATCCTCATCACCGCCGTCGTGTTCGCCATCATGGCCTTGAAAGCGAAGGCGAGGAGCCAGGCCGGACCGCCGCCGACGCTGCCTCAACCGGCGGACCTCGAGCGCATCCGCGACCTCGACCCCGACTTCTCGGTAGTCCTCTTCGAGGACTTCGTCTACGCGCTCTACTCGCGTGCCCATCACGCGCGAACGAATGCCGCCGACCTGGCGGCTCTCGCCCCGTATCTGTCGCCGGCGGTCCGGCAGAACCTCGCGGCGCGGGCCCCCGTGGGCGTTCCCGTCTCGGCGGTCGTCGTAGGCGCCCTACGGGCGACCGACCTGCGCCTGCCGGCGGCGGTCCCCGGCCAGCCGCCCGATCCCGCCGCGCGCATCGTCGCCGTCCTCGAGTTCGAATCGAACCTGACAACCGGCGAGCCGGGCTCCGAAGCCACCCAGTACGTCCGCGAGCGCTGGCAGCTCGGCCGCGCCGCCGGAGCGCGCAGCCGGACGCCGGAGAACGTGCGCACCTTCCACTGCCCGAACTGCGGCGCCCCCTTCGAGGCCGCCCATGCCTCCGATCTTGCCGGCGGCGCTGGCGAGAGCTCAGACGGCGGGCGCTGCGCCTACTGCGGCGAGGTGGTCTCCGGCGGGCGCTTCGACTGGAGCGTCGAGGCGGTCGAGCTGCTGGAGTCCGAGGCGCGGCCGCCGGCGCTCACCGGCAACGTCGAGGAGCAGGGGACCGACGATCCCACGATCTACCATCCACTCGTGCAGGAGCGGCGCGCCGAGCTGCTGCGCGACGATCCGGCGACGACCGACGAAGCCCTGCTGGCCCGCCTGCAGCTCATCTACGGCGAGGTCAACGCCGCCTGGACCGCCCTCGACCTCACCCGCGCCCGGCCGCTCGTCTCGGACGGCCTCTTCGACTACCTCCAGTACTGGATCTCCGCCTACCGGCACCAGGGCTTGCGCAATGTCACCGAGAACATGCGGATCACCCGCTCGACCCTGGCCAAGGTGGTCCGCGACCGCTTCTTCGACGCCGTCACTTTCCGCATCTACGGCGCCGGCCGCGACTCCACTATTGAGCAGGTGACGGGGAAGCTGGTCGGCGGCGATCCTCAGAACGACCGCATCTATTCCGAGTACTGGACGCTCATCCGCGGCGCCGCCGTGCGCGGCGCCCCGCGTGCCGAGAAGAGCTGCCCCAACTGCGGCGCCCCCTTGGAGACCGGCATGGCCGGCGAGTGCAAGCACTGCGGCGCCAAGGTGACGAGCGGCGACTTCGACTGGGTCCTGTCGAAGATCGAGCAGGACGACTCGTACACCGGCTAGGCGGCGGCGGGCGGAGATGGCGCAACCGTTCCTCACCGCCGAGTCGAAGCGGGCCTTCACGGAGGCCGTTCAGGCCGTCGAGGCGGTCTGCGGCGCCGAGCTGGTGATCGCCGTCCGCCCCCGCTCGGGCTCCTACCTCGACGCCGCCCTGACGGCCGCCATCGGCACCGGCCTCGCCGTCCTCGCCTTCCTGCTCTTCTCGCCCCATCCCTTCGGCCTCGCCTGGTTCCTCGTCGATCCGGCGGTCGCCGGCGCCCTCGCCGGGATGGCCGCTCTGCGCAGCCCGCGGCTCTGCCGCCTCCTCACCCGCCGGGCCGGGCGCCGGCTGCGGGTGCGGACCGCCGCGCGGGCGGTCTTCGTCGACCAGCGGATCCACCGCACGAGCCGGCGGAGCGGAATCCTTCTCTACATCTCGCTCCTCGAGCGGGAAGTGGAGGCGGTGGTCGACCTCGGGGTCGAGGCGATCGCCGCCACCGCGGCCTTCCAACGGGCCGTGGACGAGATCGGGAACGCGCTGCGCCGGGGTGCCGGCGGCGTCGCGGTGGCGGCCAAAGTGCGGGATCTGGCGGCGGTCCTCTCGCCGGCCCTGGCGCGGGCCGCCGGGCAGACCGACGAGCTGACGGACGAAGTCTGCTAGCCCTAGAGGAGCGGCCGGCCGCCGGGGTGCGGCCCGGGGCGCTTCAGGCCCAAGGTCTTGATCTTCTTGCTCAGGCCGACGCGGGAAAGGCCCAGCTGGCGGGCGGCGGCCGAGACGTTCCAGCGCGCGCCCTCCAGGGCCTCGACGACCATCTCTTTCTCCTGCTGGCGCCGGTACTGGCGCAGCCTCGCGCCGTCCGGCGCGGCGGGCAGTCGACGGTCGATCGCCAGGCTCTCCGCCTGCACGAGCTGGCCGGCGGCGGTGCGGAGGATGGCGCGCTCGATCTCCGATTCGAGCTCGCGCATGTTGCCTTCCCAGGGATGGGAGAGCAGCCGCTCCATGGCTTCCGCGCTGACCCCGGCGACCGCCTTGCCGTAGCGGCCGCGGTAGCGGGCGACGAAGCCTTCGACCAGCGCCGGCAGATCTTCGCGGCGGTCGCGCAGGCCGGGGACCCGCAGCAGGACGCCGCGCAGCCGGAAGTAGAGGTCGGCGCGGAAGCGCCCGGCGCGCACCTCGGCGCGCAGGTCGCCACGGTGGGCGGAGAGGATCCGGAGGTCGACGGAGCGCGAGCGCGCGGACTCCGGAGGACCCTGGGGGCTGAGCAGCCCGAGGTCGAGGAAGCGCAACAGCTTGGCCTGGCTGCCCGTCGGCAGCTCGCCGACGGAGTCGATGAAGAGCGTGCCGCCGTCGGCCACCCCGGCCAACCCCTCGCGGTGCGCCTCGACGCCGGGGAAAGCCGCCGGCGCCCAGCCGAAAAGCTCGGCTTCGAAGACCTCCTCGCCCAGGCTGGCGCCGTCGACGATCACCAGAGGACGGGCGGCGCGGGGGCTGGCGCGGTGGATCGCCCGCGCCACCAGCCCCTTGCCCACGCCGGCGGGTCCCTCGATGAGGACGGGGATGTCGGTGGCGGCGATCTTCTCGATCTGCCGCCACAGCTCCTTCATCGCCGGAGAGACCGCCACGAGGGAGACCTCGCCGGCTGGCAGCTCGCGACCGTTGCTTTTCGCCATGACCGGCTGACCTTCGTCCCAAGCATTATGTGCCGGGCATGGGTCCCGGCGGGACAGAACCCCTAGGCGACGAGCCTCGCGAGCTCCGCCAGCATGCGGTCCACCTCGTCCTCGGTGTTGTAGAAGTGCGCGGAGACGCGGAGCCTCCCGGCCCGCTCCGCCACCACCACGCCGCGGTCGATAAGGCGCCGGACGAGGTCGTCGGCGGCGGCCCGGGGGTGCACGGCGGTGACAATGCCCGAGGTCTCGGCGGGCCGGCGGGAGCTGACGACCTCCAGTCCCAGATCGGCAAGCCCGCGGGCTGCGCGGTCGGCCAGGGCCAGCACGCGCTCCTCGACGGCCGCGGCGCCGGCCTCGAGCAGAAGCTCGAGCGCGCCTCCCAGGGCGTAGATGCCGAAGGCGTTGAGAGTGCCGCTCTCGTGGCGCTTGGCGCCCGGCCCCCAGTCGATGGCGAGCTCGGTCCAGCGCAGCTTGTCGCGCATCGAGCGCCAGCCGGAGCGGACGGGCCGCAGCGACTCGACGGCGCGGTCGGCGATGTAGAGGAGGCCGATCCCCTCCGGCCCCAGGAGCCACTTGTGGGCCGCCGCAGCGCAGACGTCGACGCCGGCTTTTTCGACGTCGAGCGCCAGCCCTCCCAGGCCCTGGATGGCGTCGACGACGAACAGCACGCCGCGCTGGCGGCAGAAGGCGCCGATGCGCGCGAGGTCGAAGCGGAAGCCGTTGGCGTACTCGACCCAGGAGAGAGCCACGACCCGCGTGCGCTGATCGACCAAGGACAACAGCTCGTCCTCCTCGATCCGCCCGCCGCGCTCGGGCGCGATGCGGTAGTCGACGCCCCGGTCCGCCAGCTGCATCCACGGATAGGCGTTCGACGGGAACTCGCCGGCGGCGCTCACCACGTTGTCCCCCGGCCGCCAGTCGAGGCCCTGGGCGGCGAACGACAGAGCCGTCGAAGTGTTCTCGACGAAGGCGACCTCGTGGGGATGGCGGGCGCCGAGGAGGCGGGCCGCGAGGCCCCGCACCGACTCGATGACCTCGTTGCGCTCGGGCCACAGGCGGTCGCCGGTGCGGGCGACGGTATGGGCGAGCACCGCCACGCGCTCGGCCGACCGGCGCGGCAGCGGGGCGATCGCGGCGTGGTTCAGGTAGACGTAGCGCTCGGTGACCGGGAACTCGGCGCGGAAGCGCTTGAGCCTGGCGTCGTCCATGGGGCTTCCTTCGCCGGCTGCGCGGTAGCGCGGTGGAGGCGCCTAAGGATAGCGTAACCGCATGAGCGAACGACGCGGTGCCGGCAGGCTCGAGCTCTCCCCGGAGGAGATGCGGACGCTGGGCTACCAGGTGGTCGACCTCATGGTCGAGCATGCCGCCACCCTGGCCGACCGACCCGTCAACGGCTGGGGGAATCGCGCCGAGCTCGCGCGGGACCTGGCCGAGCCGCCGCCCGAGGAGCCGCGGCCCGCCGCCGCCGTCCTCGAGCGGTTGACGCGGGAGGTCTTGCCGCGCTTCATGCCCGTCAACCACCCGCGCTTCTTCGCCTTCGTGCCCAGCCCCGGCAACTTCGTCAGCGCCGTGGCCGACGCCCTCGCCGCCGCCTGGAATCCCTTCGTCGGTACCTGGTTCGCCGGCGCGGCGCCGGCCGAGCTCGAATTGGTGACCATCGACTGGCTGCGCCAGATCTGCGGCCTGCCCACCGGGGCCGGAGGTCTCTTCGTCTCCGGCGGCTCGGTCGCCAACCTGACCGCCCTGGGGGCCGCCCGCCACGCTCGCTTGCACGACGACCCCGCCGGCGCCGTCGTCTACTTCTCGGACCAGACCCATTCCGCCGTCGAGCGCGCCCTGGCGGTCCTCGGCTTCCGCCCCGCGCAGCTGCGGAAG
>DATNKQ010000373.1:0-7885 GCA_035603315.1 Thermoanaerobaculia bacterium | reverse complement strand
TGAAGAATTGCCGAGACCGAGCCATTACCCCCGGAAGGAAAGGCACGGCCTTCCGGTTGTCATCCCGAGCGAGAGCGAGGGACCTGGGGGAAGGGAGGAGCGAAAGCCTTTGCTACCAGAGGTTTGGGAGGCCTCCCCCCCGCCCAGGTCCCTCGCTCTCGCTCGGGATGACAGGCCCCTAACTTCTCGCGCGGCAACCTAGATCCGGGGTTTATAGTTGCTCCTGAGGAGGTCGGCAGTCATGCAGGCGCTCACCAGCGGTCAGATAGCTCGGCAGGCCGGGGTTGCCGGATGCCCGCTCGTCGAGGCGCTGCGCGGGGCAGGAGAAGCGCGATGAGCGACCCGGTAGCGCCGGAGAAGGGATCGGCCGCGAGAGCAGCGAGCGGCCCGCGCCTCGCGGGGGGCGGGGCCCTCGCCGCGGCTCTGGCTTATTTTCTCACCGCGCTCTGCTGTCTTCCCGTGGCCCTTGGCGCCACGGGCGCCGCGCTCGCCGGCGTGGCGGGCTTCCTGGGTCCGTATCAGCCCCTCCTGGCCGGCATCGCGCTGCTCCTGCTGGCGGTGGCCTTCTATCGCGCCTATCGCCGGCCCACCGTTTGCGTCGCGGGGCAGTGCCCACCGGCGCGATCGCGGGCGGCTCTCTGGTTCTTCGCGGTCGCGGTGCTGCTGCTGTTGACCGCACGTTTCTGGATCTCGAGGCTGTTATGAGCCCGGCTCGACGCACGGTTCTCTTGTTGACCCTGCTCCTGATGGCCTGTCAGGGCCGGCCTTCGCCGGCGGCGGAGCCGACTTCGCTCCACGACCTCCACGGTCTCGCCGAGCTCAAGGCGGCGTTCAATACCGACGCGGGCAAGCCCCGGCTGATGCTGCTGCTGTCGCCGACGTGACCCGTCTGCGTCGCTGGCGCCCGGCGGGTGCAGGAGGAGATCTTGGCGCATCACCCGGACCCGAATCTGCGAGTCTACGCGGTGTGGCTGCCGGTGCTGTGGAGCGATTTTCGCTGGACGTGGCGGCCCATCCTCGTCGACTCGAGAGTGACGAACTTCTGGGACGGCCAGGGCGAGGTGGGACACTGGTTCCTCGACCACTTGACGCACCGCGAGGGGGCCAAGATCGAGTGGGACGCCGACTTCCTGTTCCCCCCGGGCGCGCGGTGGAACGGAGTGCCGGCCCCGCTCCTGCACTATGGTCGTCCCGTGCGCGACGACGAGGACGAGCTGCGCCTCGCCCTGCTGCCGCTGCTCCTTCCGCCGTCGAAGCCTCCGCGATGAGCGCCTGCGAGCGGACCTTAAAATTAGTGCCGATTTGGCGCCGATCGGGCCGATTTTCCAGAAATCGGCCGGATGAACGCCAGATCGGGCCGATGAACGGCAGATCGGCCCGATGAACGCTAAATCGGCCGACGAACGCTAAATCGGGCCCATGAACCCTAAATCGGGCCGATGAAATGCCGGCGGAGCCTGTGCTAACCTCCTCTCCTGCCGCCGGCTCTGCGCCGCTGCCGAACGTCGATGAGATCCCGGACTCCAGCCCTCTTCCTGCTGCTCGCCCTCTCGTGGGGGACGGTCGCGGCGATCCAGCCCTGCGCGGCGATGGGCGTCGACGGCGCCTCCGTGGCGCGGGGAGCGTCCTCCGGCGGGTGCGCCGGGCACGCGGCGCATCGATCCATGTCGCCGGCCGGGCGGAAAGGGTGCTGCGATCCTTCCGGCAGTGAACGCGGCTCCCGTCGCCACCGCTCTCAAGTTTGCGAGAAGGCCTGCCAGGCCGTGGCCGTCCTCGGATCGCGGCCGGTCCTCCCCGGGTCGTCGCTCAGCGCCGAGGTCGCGGCCTCCCCCGTCGAGCGCCCCACACCGCTTCTGATCCTCGCCATCGATCACGTCCCCCTCGCGTAGCCCCGCTCGTTCCCGCACTTCGTCTTAGCACCGGGAGCTGGACGCCTGGCGTCCGCTCCTCGCGGGAGCCTCTCCACTCGACCACGGGGGATTTCTCCGATGAGCTACGGAAAGAGTTTCGCTTCGATCGCCTTGTACATCGCCACTGCCATGGGCCTCGTCCCCTTGGTCGGCTCGGCGGAGCAGGACATGCCGGGCATGGAGGGGATGGCCGGGATGGAGCACGGCCAGCACGCGATGGGCGGCATGCACGCCCTGCTCGGCCCCTATCCCATGACCCGGGAGGCCTCGGGGACCTCCTGGCAACCGGAGTCCTCCCCCCACGAGGGGCTCCACGCGGCCAGCGGCCCCTGGCAACTCATGGCGCACGGCTACGCCATGCTGATCTATTCCGATCAGGCCGGCCTCTCCCGCGACACCAAGAGCTTCGCCGAAACCATGCTGATGGGCATGGCTTCCCGCCCGCTGGGAGAGGGCCGGCTCGGCTTCCGGGCGATGCTCTCCGCCGATCCCTGGACGATCGGCCGCGCCGGCTACCCGCTCGTCCTGCAGACGGGCGAGACGGCAAACGGCGTGACCCCGTTGATCGACCGCCAGCACCCCCACGACCTCTTCATGGAGCTGGCGGGCACCTACAGCCTGCCGGTCGGCGCCGACGGCTCGGTCTTCGTCTACCTGGGCGAGCCGGGCGAGCCGGCGCTCGGGCCGCCCGCCTTCATGCACCGCTTCTCCGGCATGGACAACCCGGAGGCGCCGCTCTCCCACCACTGGCTGGACTCGACGCACATCTCCTTCGGCGTCGCCACCCTGGGCTGGGTGCGGGGCGGCGTCAAGCTCGAAGGCTCGGCTTTCAACGGCCACGAGCCGGACCAGAACCGCGCCAACGTCGAAAGCCCCAGCCTCAACTCCTACTCCTTCCGCGCCTCCTGGCAGCCGGCGCCCAACTGGTCCGCGCAGGCGAGCTTCGGGCACCTGCGGAGCCCCGAGCAGCTGGAGCCGGGAGTCGACGCCGACCGCACCACCGCCTCGGTGATGTACAACCGGCCGCTCGCCGGCGGCAACTGGCAGACGACCTTCGCCTGGGGCAGGAACGACCGCCACCCCGGCAGGGGCACCGACGCCTTCCTCCTCGAGAGCGCGGCGAGCTTCGGGGGGCGGCACACGCTCCTCGGCCGGGTGGAGCGGCTGGACAACGACGAGCTCATCGGCAACGGCGCCGTCGCCAGGGTCGACAAGCTCTCGGCCGGCTACATCTACGATCTCCTGGATGCTTCGAAGGGAGGCCCGCTGCGCGGCGGGATCGGCCTTCTGGGCAGCGTGGCGCGGGTGCCCCCGGAGCTCGAGCCGCGCTACGGCAGCCGGACCCTCTACTCCTGGATGGCCTTCTTCAGACTCCGGTTGCAAGGTCCCTGATCGCCTGGTACGATGCCGCTTGTGACGGCTTTCACAAGGTCGGCCGTCGGATATCTTGCCGTGGGGTGACGAAGGGGAGGGCCGGCGCTAGATGGCGCAGATCTTTCACCGCAGCACCAACACCATCGCCAAGGTGAGCATCTTCGGCGGCGTCTTCTTCCTCGCCTTCCTCACCTGGATCTACTCCACCCTCCTGCGCTCGAACTTCGTCACCGGCCAGAACGTCGTCCGCCCGCAGCCGGTGCCGTTCAGCCACCAGCACCACGTCTCGCAGCTCGGCATCGACTGCCGCTACTGCCACACCTCGGTCGAGCGCTCCTACTTCGCCGGCATGCCGCCGACCGAGACCTGCATCAACTGCCACAAGCAGATCTGGAACCAGTCCGACATGCTGGCGCCGGTCCGCGACAGCTACGCCCAGAACACCCCGCTGCGCTGGACGCGGGTCCACGACCTGCCGGACTTCGTCTATTTCAACCACGAGATCCACGTCGCCAAGGGGATCGGCTGCGCCACCTGCCACGGCCGGGTGGACCGCATGCCGCTCCTCTTCCAGGCCGCCTCGCTGCAGATGGAGTGGTGCCTGGACTGCCACCGCAACCCGCAGAAGTACGTGCGCCCGCGCGAGGAGGTCTTCAACCTGGCGTGGGAGCCGCCGGCGAACGATCCCGGCCTGGGAGTGCGGCTGGTCAAGCAGTACAAGATCCGCTCGATGACGAGCTGCGACACCTGCCACCGCTGAGGCGGGGAGGCTTGAGCCAGGGATGAGCGAAGAGAAGAGGCCCGCGAAGGCGCCCTTGGACTTGGCGGAGGTGCGCGAGCGGCTGCGCGACCGCCAGGGTCCGGAGCTCTGGCGGAGCCTCGACGAGCTGGCGGCGACTCCCGAGTTCCAGGACCTCCTCCACCGCGAGTTCCCGCGCCAGGCGTCGGAGTGGGTGGAGGCGCCGGGGGACGGCGTCTCGCGGCGCAACTTCCTCGGGCTCGCCGGCGCCTCGCTGGCCCTGGCCGGCCTCACCGGCTGCACCAAGCAGCCGCTCGAGCGCATCGTCCCCTACGTCCGCCAGCCGGAGGAGATCGTCCAGGGCCGGGCGCTCTACTTCGCCACCACGCTCACTCTCGGCGGCTACGGCACCGGGGTCCTCGCCGAGAGCAACATGGGGCGGCCTACCAAGATCGAGGGCAACCCCGACCATCCGGCGAGCCTGGGGGCGACCGACGTCTTCGCGCAGGCGGCGGTGCGCGACCTCTACGACCCCGAGCGCTCCCAGTCGATCGTCAGCCTGGGGCGCATCCGCACCTGGGGGGCCTTCGTCAACGAGGTGAGCGCCCCCATCCGCGCGCTCCAGGGGCTCGGCGGCGAGGGCCTGCGCATCCTCACCGGCACCGTCACCTCGCCGACCCTGGCGGACCAGATGCAGGCCCTCCTCGTCCGCTACCCCAAGGCGCGCTGGCACCGCTGGGAGCCGGCGGAGGGGGCGGGCGGCCAGCGCTCCGCCGCTGCCGCCTTCGGCGCCCCCTACGACACGGTCTACGACCTCGCCAAGGCGCGGGTGATCCTCGCCCTCGACTCCGACCTCCTCACCTCCGGCCCCGGCAGCCTGCGCTACGCCCGCGACTTCGCGCGCGCCCGCCGGGTGCGCGCCGCCGACCTCGCCGCTCCAGGAGGTCCGGCGATGAACCGCCTCTACGCCGTCGAGAGCACGACCTCGATGACGGGGACGATCGCCGATCACCGGCTGCCGCTGCCGCCGGCCGAGATCGACGCCTTCGCCCTGGCGCTGGCTGCCGAGCTGGGGGTCGCCGGCGCGGCCGGACCCACGGGAATCACCCCGCCGCAGCTCTCCGACCGAGCGCGGACCTGGGTCGCCGCCCTCGCCAAGGACCTCCGCGCCCATGCCGGCGCCTGCCTGGTGGCGGTCGACGGCTGCGCCTCCGAAGCCGTGCAGGTGCTCGGCCACGCCATGAACGCGGCGCTCGGCAACGTCGGCAAGACGGTCTCCTATATCCGGCCGGTCGCCGCTGACCCGACCAATCCGATCGACCCCGTGCAGTCCATCTCCGAGCTCGCCCGCGACCTCCACGCCGGCCGCGTCGAGCTGCTGCTCGTCCTCGGCGGCAACCCGGTCTACGACGCCCCCGCCAACCTGGCGTTCGGCGACGCCATCCGCAAACCGCGCCTGCGCGTCCACCTCGGCCTGTGGGAGAACGAGACCTCGGAGCTCTGCCAGTGGCACATCCCCGCCGCCCACGAGCTGGAGAGCTGGGGCGACGCCCGCGCCTTCGACGGCACCGCCTCGCTGCGGCAGCCGCTCATCGAGCCGCTCTACGGCGGCAAGAGCGAGCTCGAGCTCCTGGCCGTCTTCTTCGAGCACATCGACGCCGCAGCCTACGACCTGGTCCGCGAGCGCTGGAAGCAGCACCTGCCGGGCGACTTCGAAGCCTCTTGGCGGAAGGCCCTCCACGACGGGGTGATCGCGGCGACCGCCGAGCCGCCGGTTACCGTCTCCGTGAACGCCGCCGCCGTGCAGCGGGCGAGCGCCGAGATCCAGAAGGGAGCAGCGGCGGCCGGCGACGGCGTGGCCCTCCTCTTCCGCCCCGATCCGACGATCTACGACGGCCGCTTCGCCCACAACGGTTGGCTCCAGGAGCTCCCCAAGCACCCCACCAAGCTGGTCTGGGACAACGCCCTGATCGTCGGCCCGCGCACCGCCGAGCGCCTGGGGCTCCAGATCGAGGACGTCGTCGAGGTCTCCTCCCCCGCCGGCGGCCGCGGCCGCATCCGCGCCGCCGTCTGGGTGCAGCCCGGCCACGCCGACGGCTGCGCCACCCTGCACCTGGGCTACGGGCGCTGGCGCGCCGGCCGCGTCGCCTCCGGCCACGGCGCCAACGCCTACGCGCTGCGCACCTCGGCGAACCTCTGGCTGCTGCCGGGCGCCGGCATCCGCAAGACCGGCGACACCTTCACCCTCGCCTGCACCCAAAACCACCACCTGCTGGAGAGCGGCGAGGAGGAGATCCCGACCGCCACCCGCGAGGCCGCCGTCCGCCAGCCGGTGCGCACCGGCACCCTCGCCGAGTGGCAGGCCGATCCCAACTTCGTCCACGCCAAGCCCAAGGGGGAAGAGACGGAGGCGACGAGCCTCTACCCGCCCTACAAGTACGAGGGCTACAAGTGGGCGATGGCGATCGACTTGAACGTCTGTACCGGCTGCAGCGCCTGCGTCGTCGCCTGCCAGGCGGAGAACAACATCCCGACGGTCGGCAAGGAGCAGGTGCTGAAGCAGCGCGAGATGCACTGGCTGCGCATCGACCGCTACTTCGCCGGCAGCCTGGACGACCCGGTAGTCCACAACCAGCCGGTCCCCTGCATGCAGTGCGAGAACGCCCCCTGCGAGGTGGTCTGCCCGGTGGCGGCCACGGTGCACAGCGACGAGGGGCTGAACGACATGGTCTACAACCGCTGCGTGGGGACGCGCTACTGCTCGAACAACTGCCCCTACAAGGTGCGGCGCTTCAACTTCCTGCGCTTCGCCAACCACGACGTGCCGGTGCTCAAGATGCTGCAGAACCCCGACGTCACGGTGCGCATGCGGGGCGTCATGGAGAAGTGCACCTACTGCATCCAGCGCATCACCCGGGCGCGCGTGGACTCCGAGGTCGAGAACCGCCGCATCCGGCCGGGCGACCTGGTCACCGCCTGCGCACAGGCCTGCCCGACGGAGGCGATCGTCTTCGGCGACGCCAACGGCCCCGACTGGGAGGTCAGCCGCCGGCGCGCCGAGCCGCTCAACTACAGCCTGCTCGAGGAGCTCAACACGCGGCCGCGCACGACCTATCTCGCCAAGCTCCAGAACGCGAACCCGGACCTCGCGCCGGCGAGGAGAGGCTGAGCATGGCGACGGTCGACGACGGGCTCCTGCCGCGGGTCGAGAAGCCGCACCGGCCGCCGGTGGTGGCCCCCGGCTACACCTCGGCGACGGTCACCGACAAGATCAGCTCGGTCGTCCTGCGGAAGATGCCCCGCTGGTGGTACCTGGCCTTCGCCATCTCTTTCCTCTTCATGATGATGTTCCTCACCTCGGTGACCTGGCTGTTCTGGCGCGGGGTGGGGATCTGGGGGGTCAACCAGCCGGTCGGCTGGGGGTTCGCCATCGTCAACTTCGTCTGGTGGATCGGCATCGGCCACGCCGGCACCCTCATCTCGGCCATCCTCCTCCTCCTGCGCCAGCAGTGGCGGACCTCGATCAACCGCTTCGCCGAGGCGATGACGCTCTTCGCCGTCGCCTGCGCCGGCATGTTCCCCGTCCTCCACCTGGGCCGGCCGTGGCTCGCCTACTGGCTCTTCCCCTACCCCAACACCATGGGGATCTGGCCGCAGTTCCGCAGCCCGCTCGTCTGGGACGTCTTCGCCGTCTCGACCTACGCCACGGTGTCGCTCCTCTTCTGGTACGTCGGCCTCATCCCGGACCTGGCGACGCTCCGCGACCGCTCGCGCAAGCGCCTGGCGCAGATCGTCTACGGCTTCTTCGCCATGGGTTGGCGGGGGTCGGCGGCCCACTGGCACAACTACGAGACCGCCTAAC
>DATNKQ010000353.1:0-6821 GCA_035603315.1 Thermoanaerobaculia bacterium | reverse complement strand
CGAGCCTCGAGCTGCTGCGCCTGGGCGCCCACCGCATCGTCGAGCTCTCCGGCGGGATGTCCGCCTGGGAGGCCGACGGCTACCCGGTCGAGCGCTCCGGCGCCCAGGCCGCCTGATCTTCCGCCGCCTCCGCCGCGTCCGCCGCGAACCACGAGACGCAGTCGCCCGCCGCCAGCAGGTCCGGCACCACGCGATCGGCACCGGCGGCGTGGAGCGCCGCGGCGGGCGTGCGCCCGGTCGCCACCGCCAGCGAGCGGATGCCGTGGGCGCGGGCGCAGGAGACGTCGTGCCGGCTGTCCCCCACGATGAGGGTCTCGGCAGGCGTGAAGGCCCGCCCGGTGGCGCTCCTGGCGCGGGCGAGCGCCACCGGCGGCAGCTCGGTGCGCTCGATGCCGTCGCAGCCGTAGGCGCCGAAGGCGAAGAAGCGGTTGAGGCCGAAGCGGGAGAGCTTGGTCCGCGCGCCGGGCTCCCAGTTGCCGGTCAAGAGGCCGAGGGCGAGGTCGGCGCGCCCGGCGAGGTCCGCGAGCAGCTCGGCGACGCCCGGCAGCAGGCGCATGTGCCGCGCCTCGAGCTCCCGCTCCAGGTTGGCGAGGTAGAGGTCGCGGATCCGCGGCAGGGCCGCCAGCACCTCGTGGCGCGGGCAGCCGGCGCCGGTCAGCAGGTCCAGGGCGATCGCCGTGTCGGTGCGGCCCGCGAAGTCGCAGGAGTCGACGTCGCCGGCGGTGCCGAAGACGGCGACCAGGGCCGAGGTGAACAGCGGCTTGACCTGCGGGCCGCAGTCGACGAGCGTGCCGTCGATGTCGAAGAGGACGAGCCGGATCGGTGGCATCGGGTTTCCTATAATAGCGGCTCGTCCGACCGATTCCTCCGAGGGTCGTAGCCACCCACTCCCGGTTGTTCGTAAGAACCATGAGCTGTCATCCTGAGCGAGAGCGAAGGACCTGGGCGGGGGGAGGCCTTCCAAACCTTTGGTAGCAAGAGGCTTCGCGCCGCCCTTCCCCCAGGTCCCTCGCTCTCGCTCGGGATGACAATTGATAGGTTTGCGCTACACCCTCGGAGAAATCAGATGCCCACCGACCGCCGCCAGGACTTCCACGACTTCGGCGGCGTCGCCTACTTCAACTGCGCCACCCAGGGGCCGATGCCGCGGGTCGCCCTGGACGCCGTCCGCCGGACGCTCGAATGGAAGGCGACCCCCCACCTGATCGGCGAGGAGCTCTACTTCGCCGTCCCCGACGCCTACCGGCGCGCCGTGGCGGGCTTGATCGGCGCCGAGCCGGCGTCGATCGCCGTCACCGACTCGACCACCCAGGGAATCATGCTGGTCGTCAACGGCCTCGACTGGCGGAGCGGCGACGAGGTGGTGATCCCCGGCGGCACCTTCCCCGCCAACCGCTTCCCCTGGCTCTGGCTGGAGCGGCGCGGGGTGCGGGTGGTGACGGTGCCGGAGGAGATCGGCGGCTCGCAGGTCGAGCGCTTCGCCGCCGCCCTCACCCCGCGCACCCGCGTCGTCTCGATCGGCTGGGTCGGCTACAGCCGGGGGCTGCGCTACGACCTCGCGGGCCTGGGGGAGCTCTGCCGCCAGCGCGGCATCCTCTTCGTCGTCGACGGCACCCAGGGCGCCGGCGGCCTGGAGCTCGACCTCCGCCGCACCCTTTGCGATCTGCTCGCCTGCTCGGCCTACAAGTGGATGCTGGGTCCCTACGGGGTCGGCTTCGCCTACGTGGCGCCGGAGCTGGCGGCCCGGCTCACTCCCGCCAACGTCAACTGGATGGCGATCGCCGGGGCGGAGGACTTCAACCGCCTGGCCGACCGCGACCTCGAGCTGGTGCCGGAGGCCCGGCGCTTCGACCGCAACGAGGCCGCGAGCTTCTTCGACCTCTCCGGAGCGACCGCCGCCGCCGGCTACCTGGCGGAGGTCACCCCGGGGGCGATCGAGCGCCACGTCCGCGCCCTCCTCGACCGCCTGATCGCCGGCCTCCCCGCCGGCTGGCGCGTCGTCAGCCCCCTCGACGACGCCGAACGAGCCAACATCCTCAGCATCGCCGGCGAGACCCAGGAAGCCACCGCCAACCTCTTCGCCCGCCTGACGGCAGCCGGCATCCGGCCCGCCCTGCGCGAGAACGCCGTCCGCTTCTCCCCCAACATTTACAACACCGAGGAAGAGATCGATCGCGTGCTGGAGCGGCTGTGAGGACGGCTAGCCGAGCCCCATCTCCTCGAGCGACTGAGCGACGAGCACCTGCTCGGCCATGCGGCCCAGGCGCGACATCGAGGAGATCTCCTCCACCCGGCGGGTGACGACCTCGCCGAGCGGCCCGAAACGCTGCTCGAGCAGTCGAATCAGAACCTGGCGGAGGGTGCGGAGGCCCGCCTCCCTCTCTTCCCTCCGACCGATCTCGATCCCCTTGGCCTCTAACTTATCCGCCCAGGTCATTTCCATGGCATAGATCTCCCGGTTCTCCCGAGAAGCGCGCAGAACGTCGAACTCCGCGGTCTCCTCGGGGGTCAATTGTAGAGTTGAATCGGGCGCCTCTCAACAGAGGAGAACGGAAAACCTCCGCGGATCTGCTCTGCGGCGACGATGACGAAGAGGCCTTGCCTACTCCCGCCAGCGGGGGGGCTTCTTGGTCTCCAGGAAGGTGGCGATGCCGCGCCGGCAGTCGGCGGTCGCGCGGGCCGCGGCGTTGGCTTCCGCCGCGTGGAGCATGGCGTCGTCGAGGGACAGGCCGACGACGTCCAGGAGCAGGCGCTTGGTGCGGGCGATGGACTCGGAGCTGCCGGTCTCCAGGATCTGACCAGCGAGGGCTTCGCCGGCCGCCGCCAAGTCGGCGGCGCGGACGATCCGGTTGACGAGGCCGATCGAGAGGGCGCGGGGGGCATCGACGAACTGCGGGAAGAGCAGCAGCTCGCGGATGTCCGCTCCCCGCAGGCGCAGCGGCAGGTAGGTGGCGACCAGCGCCGCCACGAAGCCGATCCGCACCTCGCTGTAGAGGAAGCGCGCGCCCTCGGCGGCGATCACGAAGTCGTGCGCGGTGGCGAGGCCGCAGCCGCCGGCCACGCAGGCGCCCTGGACCAGCGCCAGGGTCAGGGCCTCCTGGCGGAGCACGGCATGGAAGAGGTCGCGCAGGCGCAGCGAGTCCGCCAGGTTCTCCTCCTCGCCGGCGTCGCGGAGCCCGCCCAGGTGCTCGAGATCGGCGCCGGCCGAGAAGTTGGCGCCGGCGCCGGCGAGCAGCACTGCCCGCACGCCCTCCGCGCGCAGATCGGAGCCGTAGAGGGCGCCCAGCTCCCGGATCAGGGCCGGCGACAGAGCGTTGGCCCGCGCGGGATCGTCGAGGGTCACCCACAGCAGGTCGGCCTGCCGGCGGACCTGCAGCTTCTCGAAGGTCCGGCTGTCAGCCACGAGCGGAGCCCGCCAGCTCGTCGGGCACCTCGATCGCCATCAGCAGCAGCCCCTGGGCGTGGGTCTTGCCCTGGGCGTCGGTCTTCAGGCTCTCGGTGCCGCCGCCCCCCAGGGAGTCGTGGAGGATGAAGTTGAGCGCCAGGAGGTTGGGGATCTCGAAGCGCTCGACGGGGCCCCGGCAGACCTCCCGGAAGTGCTCCTTGACCCGCTCGGCCGTGACCTCGCGGCGGATCACCTCGTAGAGGGCCGGCGAGTCGGCGATGAGGCCGACGTTGCTGGCGTCGCCCTTGTCCCCCGAGCGGGCGTGGGCGACACGCTCGAGGGCGACCTTCACGCGCGCCTCCGGCCGGCGACGAACGACGCCGCCGCCAGGAGCGCCAGGCCGACCGCGCCGCCCAGAGCCGTGCCCGGCGAGGTGGTCAGCGGGCGGTAGAGCCCGGGCAGCACGGCCCGGAAACCGAGGTCGAGGATCTCCTGGTGCGCCCGCTCGATGGCCGCGAAGCAGGCGAGCCCCGCCGCCAGGAGGAGCGCCAGCGCGCCGCCCAGGCGGGGACCCGACCACCCCGCCTCGGTGCCCTGGCGGAGCAGGATCGTGTAGGCGGCGGCGAGCGCCAGCGCCCAGTAGACGAAGGCGAGGCGATCGGCGATGGCGCTGTAGCCGAAGCCCAGCAGCAGAACCGGCAGCACGCCCGCGAGGAGCGGCAGGTACCAGGTGGCGAGCAGCGAGCGGACGGCCATCAGGCTTCCTCGACACTGACGTCGATGCGGCTCTCGACCTCTTCGCGGGCGAGGAGAGCCGGCCAGTAGGCGACGACCTCCTGCGGTTTGGGACGCCCGCCGGCGAAGCCGGTGACGCCGGGCGGGCCGCCCGTCACCAGGGGGGCGATCTCCTTGCCGAAGCGCTCGACCCGCTTGGCGTCGGGATCGCGGACGCCGAGCCGCAGGACGACCTCCGGCGGGTCGGCCGGGGCGGGGAGGATGCCCGGCAGGCAGGCGCCCAACCCCACCATCTCGGTGATCCGGTGCTCCGGCGCGAAGGAGTAGCCGGCGCGCTCGAGCCGCTTCCAGACGATGTCCGCCGCGAGCTCCGCCTTCGCGATCGCCCGCGGCCCGCAGATGGTGAGCTGCCCGGTCGCCTTGTAGCCGGCCAGGTAGGAGGCGGAGACCTTGAGGAACGGGGTCTTCCTGCCGCCCTGGATGCCGGAGACCTCGACGCGGTCCTTGCCCTCCTGGCGCAGGCGGATGGAGGTGAAGTCGGCGGTGCAGTCGGGAGTGATGTAGTCGGACGGCTTGCTCATCTCGTAGAGAAGCTGCTCGGAGACGGTGTCGACCGTCACCATGCCGCCGGTGCCCTCGTGCTTGGTGACGGTGAAGGTGCCGTCCGCGCGCGCCTCGACGATCGGGAAGCCGACGTTCCAGAGGTCGGGCACCTCCCACCAGCGGCTGAAGTTGCCGCCCGTGCACTGCGGCCCGCATTCGACGATGTGGCCGGCGATGGTGCCGGCGGCCAGGTGGTTCCAGTCCTCCGCGCCCCAGCCGAACTCGTGGATCATGGGCGCCAGGGCGAGAGCGGTGTCGGTGATCCGCCCGCAGAGGACGATCTGGGCGCCCTTGCCGAGCGCCTCGACGACCGGCCGCGCCCCCAGATAGGCGTTGGCCGACGTCACCTTGTCGACGATGGGCGCCAGCGGCTCGCCGGTGTCCATGTTGGCAAGCGGGTGCCCGGCGGCGATCAGCTCGCCCAGCCGCGGGTGCAGGTCATCCCCCTCGACGACGCCCACCCGCAGCCCGGAGATGCCGAGCTCGCGGGCGACCTGGAAGATCTTGGCGCGGCAGGCGTGCGGGTTGAGTCCGCCGGCGTTGGTGAGGATGCGCACGTTGCGCGCCTGGATCTCGGGGAGCGCCCGCCGCACGAAGCCGATGAAGTCGCTGGCGTAGCCGAGCCGCGGGTCCTTGCGCTTCTGCCGCATCATGATCGACATGGTGACCTCGGCCAGATAGTCCATGCCGATGTAGTCGATGGGGCCGCCGCGCAGGAGGTCCACCGGGGCGTCCACGTTGTCGCCCCAGAAACCCTGCCCGTTGCCGATCCGGATAGCTCGCATGCGGGGGCTAAGGTTAGCACGGGGCAGGTGTTGGCCCGGCGCGCCTGCTAGTATAAAAGCCCTCTGACAAGAGGGCCGATCCATGGTCTACAAACTCCCGTTGCTCCTCTCGCCCCAGCCCGAAGGGGGCTTCACGGTCACCTCGCCGTTGCTCCCCGAGCTGGTGACCGAAGGGGATACGGTCCGCGAAGCGCTGGCCAATGTCCAGGATGCCCTGGCGGCCGTCATCGAGACCTACCAAGATCTGGGCCGCCAGCTCCCGGCCAGCGCGCAAGTCTCGGATGAAGGCAGCCCAGTGTGGCTGGAGACCCTGGTCGTGGCATGACCTATCGACAGGTCAGCCGCAAGCTTTCCCAGCTCGGCTGCCACGAGATTCCGCGCCGAGGAGGCGGATCCCATCGAAAGTGGCTGAACCCGCTCACAGAGCGGGCCACCGTGGTCCCCGATTGGGGCGGGCGGGATCTCAAGCTGGGCACGGTTCGGGCTGCCGTGCGCCAGCTCGGCATCGCATGGAATGACTTCGAAAAGGCCTGACGTCTCGACCAGACTCCCGCGCAGAGATTGACGACGGTGAAGGTGCCCATGCCCTCCTCGCCGCAGGTGTGGCGACGGACGCGGCGCCGCAGGCGAGGGAAGGTGTCGAGGTCGACCCCGAGCTGCGTCTCTCCTCCTTCCAAAACAATGTACCGCACGTCATAGCGGGCGAGGTCGGCCATCAGCTCCTCCTGATAGTCGAGGAACTCGGGCCGCACGGGACGGGGGAAGGTGAGCCCGGGGTGGAGCCAGAGCGCCGGGCTGACCGAGGGCCGTGAGGTGAGGGCGTAGAGGATCGACGAATCGCCCAGGAGGAAGAAGTTTCCCGGGTGCGAGGCGAAGTAGGCGACCACTGCGTCGAGGTCGCGGACGGGGTAAGCGCCGTGGACCGGCGGCGCCCAGACCATGAAGGCGAGCGCCGGGGGGAGCGGCGCCTCTCCGGCCGGCGCCGGGCCCGGAACGACGCGGATCGCCACCCGGGTGGCGTTCACCTCGCGGTTGAAGCGGACGGCGTCGCCGGCACTCAAAAGAACGAGGACGCCGCCAAAAACCAGAGCCACCGGCTCCCTCCACGCCACCTTCCCCTCCCCTCCCGCCACGGCTCGCGGCGCGACAAGCTTTGCCAGGACAACGTGCAGCGTGCCGAGGCTGACGAACAGGTAGGCAAGAGCGCTCTGGATGTTGTGGAGGGTGAGGAGGGCGAAGAGAGCGCAGGTCAAGAGCAGGCCGGCGGCGGTGGCGGCGTCGGCGAGCGCCCCGGCAAAGAAGACGGCGCGACC
>DATNKQ010000326.1:0-5101 GCA_035603315.1 Thermoanaerobaculia bacterium | reverse complement strand
CAAGGCCTACCGCCTCTTCCCGCCGCAGGTGACGGCGGAGAACGTCGTCTGGGAGAGCGGCCGGATGCTCGGCGACCTCGACGTCAACGCGGTAATCTGCGCGCCCCGCCGGGGCGAGACGGTCGCCGCCGGCGCGGTCGCCGTGCGAGGCTACTCTGTCGCCGGCGGCGGCGGCCGCGTGGAGCGGGTGGAGCTCTCCGCCGACGGCGGGCGGAGCTGGACGGCCGCCACCCTGGAGGACGGCGACGGCCCCTGGGCCTGGCGCCTCTTCGCCGGGACGCTCGACCTCCCCGCCGGCGAGCACGAGCTCGTTGCCCGTGCCTGGGACTCGGCCGGCGGGACCCAGCCCGCGACGGTCGCCCAGGTCTGGAACTTCAAGGGGTACATGAACAACGCCTGGCACCGGGTGCGCGTGCGGGCGATGGGCGCGTGAGATAATCCCGCCGCCATGAGCGACACCACCACCCGCGGCATCCGCGTCCAGGTGACGAGCTTCTACGATGCCGAGCGCAGCTCGCCGCAGGAGAACTATTACTTCTTCGCCTACCAGGTGCGCATCTCGAACGTCGGCGCGGAGACCGCGCAGCTCATCAGCCGCGAGTGGGTCATCACCGACGCCAACGGCGAGGTGCAGAAGGTGCAGGGGCCGGGGGTGGTGGGCGAGCAGCCGATCCTCGCCCCCGGCGACGCCTTCGAGTACACTAGCTTCTGTCCGCTCACCACCCAGGTGGGCTCCATGCAGGGCAGCTACCGCATGATGTCGAGCCAGGGCGAGAGCTTCGACGCCGTCATCGCCCCCTTCTCGCTCGCCGTCCCCAACGCCGTCAACTGAAGCCCGAGGCTCCGTTTCCCGTGCAGGGGCGGCCAGGCTCGCCCAGCGCCGCCGCGCGCACTAAATTTGTTGGAGGATCTTTCACTCCTTTAACGTCGAACAGGAGGTGACCGATGAAACGAGCGATCTTGGTAGTGGCTTGTATCCTCTGTGCCTTCGCTGTCGGCGCCAGCGCCGACCCCGCGCCGCCCGGCCCGCAACCGCTGCCGGCCTTCCTCTCGTCCTTGAAGGCGTGCGCCCCCGCGGCCGCCGCCTCGCGGGCGCTGCCGAAGCCCGTTTTCGCTGCCAATCGGGATCCGGGAAATCGCGACCGCGGCGATGGCCATGGCAAGGTGCAGCCGAAGGCGACCTGCACGTCGACCAACGCCTGCCCTTTGACCGGCCAGCCGCTGACCTGCACCGGCAGCTATTGCTCGGCCGGCGACTACTGGGTGAGCTGCGACGGCGTCTATCAGCAGTGCGCTCCTCTGTGCTCGGAGGACAGGATCTGCTGCGACGGCAGCGAGATCTACTGCGAGGGCTACGTGAGCTGCAGCGCGGGACCCCGCAGGATCACCTGCGACGGCTACACCGACTATTGTCCACCGCCGTCTCAGTGCTACTTCTGAGGGCTTAGCTTGTAACCTCCCGGGGGCCGGTCGCAAGCCCGGCTCCCGGCTGCTCCTCCGAGCCGATCAACCCCTTCCCAGTGTGCCACTGGCAGCTTGCCTGCCAGAGTTGAACGCCTTTCCTCCGCCCGACCTCCTCCGAGGACAGCGGACGAGCAACCTGTCCCCTCAAAAGAGCCTCCCCACCTCTCCTACAGCCCTCCAGCCCGTGCCGGCGCCCATGCTAGACTGGCGCACCCATTGCACGGACGCATCCACCGGAGGAAGCTGACTCATGGCGATCACGGACGTTCCCCGTACGGAAGTCATGGCTCCCGAGCCGGAGGAGCCGCGGGTCATCCCCTTCCGCCCGTTCATCCCGGCGGAGGTGACGCTGCGTGAGCTCACCCCCCTGCCGATCGTCCTCGGCACCCTCCTGGGCATCATCTTCGGCGCCTCGTCGCTCTATCTCGTGCTCAAGGTGGGGCTCACGGTCAGCGCCTCGATCCCGGTGGCGGTGATCTCGATCACCCTCTTTCGCATTTTCGGCAAGCTGGGCATCAGGAACGCCACCATCCTCGAGAACAACATCGTGCAGACCGCCGGCTCGGCCGGCGAGTCGATCGCCTTCGGCGTCGGCGTCACCATGCCCGCCATCATGATCCTCGGCTTCGACCTCGAGATCACGCGGGTCATGCTGGTGGCGATCTTGGGCGGCCTCCTGGGCATCCTGATGATGATCCCGCTGCGGCGGGCGCTCATCGTCCAGCAGCACGGCATCCTGAAATATCCAGAGGGGACGGCCTGCGCCGAGGTCCTGAAAGCCGGCGCGACCGCCGAGGAGCGGGCCATCGCCGCCCGTGCCGCCGCCGCGGCGGGCGACCCCGTCGCCGCCCAGAACGCCACCTACTCCGGCGCCAAGACCATCTTCACCGGCTTCGGCATCGGCATTCTCTACAAGACCGCCATGGAAGCCTTCCGCGCCTGGAAGGACACGCCGGAGAAGGTCTTCGCCGCTCCCTTCAAGGGCGGCTCCATCTCGGCCGAGATCTCGCCCGAGCTCCTCGGCGTCGGCTACATCATCGGCCCCCGCATCGCCTCGATCATGTGCGCCGGCGGCGTCCTCGCCTACCTGGTGCTCATCCCGGCGATCAAGTTCTTCGGCGACGCCATGACGACGGTGGTGGCGCCCGGCACCAAGCTGATCAGCGAGATGAGCCCCAACGACGTGCGCGGCGCCTATGTCCTCTACATCGGCGCCGGCGCGGTGGCGGCGGGCGGCATCATCAGCCTCTTCCGCTCGCTGCCCACCATCTGGGACGGTCTGAAGGGCGGGCTCGCCGACTTCAAGGGCCAGCGCGGCAGCGCCGCCGGGGGAGCCGGCGCCAAAACGCTGCGCACCGACCAGGACCTGTCGCTCAAGTTCGTCGGCATCGGCATTGTCGTCCTCATGGCCGTCATCATGCTCTTCCGCCAGCTCCACATGAACCTCCTGGGCGCGCTCCTCATCGTCGTCTTTGGCTTCCTCTTCGTCACCGTCTCCTCCCGGCTTACCGGCGAGATCGGATCCTCCTCGAACCCCATCTCCGGGATGACCGTGGCGACGCTCCTCTTGACCTGCCTGATCTTCCTCGTCATCGGCTGGACGGGGCCGACCTACTATGTGACCGCCCTCTCGGTGGGAGCGATCGTCTGCATCGCCGCCTCGAACGGCGGCACCACCTCGCAGGACCTGAAGACCGGCTTCCTCATCGGCTCGACGCCGAGGAACCAGCAGATCGCCATCCTGGTGGGAGCGCTCGCCTCCGCCCTCGCCCTGGGGCCGATCCTGCTGAAGCTCAACGACGCCTCGACGGTCTACGTGCCGCCGGTCACCTTCGAGGCGGTGAGCGCCGCTCCCGCCCTAGACGCCGGCGCGGTGGCGGGGCTTCCCGCCTATACCGCGAGCGTCCGGCCGCCGGGCTCGCAGCAGGCCGCCGCCTATCGCCTCCTCGCCAATCCGGTGGGGACGCCGAACGCCGTCAAGGGACTCGATCCCGGCGACTATCTGGTGGACGCTTCCGGCAAGGTCGCCTACCGGATGGGCCGCAACTTCCCCGCCACGCTGCGCGCCAACCCCGCCGAGCTCGAGGGCAACGAGAAGCTCCAGGGCCCGCAGGCGGGCGCCGATCCCGCCACCTACCGTGTCTGGCAGAAGCGCGACGACGCCGGCGGCCCCGCCGGGCGCTACCTCGTCGACGCCGCCGGCGCGCCGGCCTACTTCATCGACCCGGGGATCAACGGCACCCACAAGGTGCGCCCCGACGGCTCGACGGTGCCCAAGTTCGACGCCCCCAAGGCGACCCTGATGTCCTACATCATCAAGGGCATCCTGAACCACAAGCTGCCCTGGGCGCTGGTCCTCCTGGGGGTGATGATCGCCATCGTCCTCGAGATGTCGGGCATCCCCTCGCTCGCCTTTGCCGTCGGCGTCTACCTGCCGCTCTCGTCGTCGAGTCCGATCTTCATCGGCGGCCTCGTGCGCTGGCTCGTCGACTGGCACCTGCGCAAGAAGCTGGCGCACAAGAACCTGACGGAGGAGGAGCTGACCGCCGAAGGGGACCGCAGCCCGGGCGTCCTCATGGCCTCGGGCTACATCGCCGGCGGCGCCATCGCCGGCATCTTCATCGCCTTCCTGGCCGGCGTCCCCGTCTTCAACGAGTTCAACAACCGGCTCGACAAGCTGATGGGCGCGCGGAACCCCTTCTTCGCCGGCGAATGGTCGAGCGTCCTCGCCCTACTGCCATTCGCCGTCCTCCTCATCCTGCTCTACCTGGCGGGACGGGGTTTAATTCTGGGGAACCGAAAGACGGAAGAGTAGCGCCCCCAACCGTGGGGGGCGCGGCTACCCGGCCGTCGGGAAGCGCTTCGCCAGCCAGGCCTCGACCTCCTCGGGGTGGTAGCCGAACGGTCCCGGCTCGCCTTTGTAGGCGATGCGGCCCTGCTCGTCGACGATGTAGAAGCGCTCCGGCCAGCCTGCGTAGAGCTTCTCCGCCCGGTTGTCCATGCCGTCCACCACCATCGGCAGGCGGTAGCGGAAGCGCTTCACGAAGTCGTTGGCGATGGCCAGCCGGTCGCCCATCGACTTCGGCTGCCGGTAGCAGACCCCCTGCTCGACGTTGGAGTCCATCTGCCACTCGTCGAGCGGGTGCGCCTCCTTGATGTAGACGGTGAGGAACTGGGCGCGATCGCCATACCGCCGCTCGAGGCCCTGCACGCGCTCGACCGAGCGCCTAAAGGGCGGTCAGGTGTAGCTGCCGAAGACGATGACCAGCGGCTTCGCCCCCAGGCGGTCGTGGAGGCGGACGGCGGTCTTGCCGTCGAGCGCCGTCAGGCGGACGTCCGGCGCCGCGTCCCCCACCTTGAGCCGGCCGGCGTGCCGCTGGTCGTAGCGCAGCATGCCGATGACGTTCTTGGGGCCGCCGATCTCGTACACCAGGAAGCCGCCCACGGCGACCACCAAAAGGCCCAAGGCCAGGAAGATCTTGCGGATCATGAGCGTTCTCCTCTGTTGAGCAGAACCTACCCCCTTTGTCGAGCGTATTCAACCGAGCGTATTCAACCGGCGGCCCTTCCCGTGGCCGAACCTTAGGGAGAGAGCGAAACTTGAAGATGCGACCGATGCTCTGGATCGGCCTGGCGG
>DATNKQ010000283.1:0-3306 GCA_035603315.1 Thermoanaerobaculia bacterium | reverse complement strand
CCGGCGAGACTTCTTCGCCGCCGAGCTCCCTCTCCGGGTCACCTTTCAGGAGGATGGTCAGGGAGGCGTGAGCGGAATGCTGGTCTACCCGCCGCGCGGACAAAAGCCGGTGGCAGCGAAGCGGACGGGCATTCCTCCAGAACCGAAAGGCACGTCCTTCCGGTTGTCATCCCGAGCGAGAGCGAGGGACCTGGGGGAGGGGCGGCGCGAAGGCCTTTGAAACCAGAGGTTTGGAAGGCCTCCCCCCGCCCAGGTCCCTCGCTCCCGCTCGGGATGACATGCCCTAAGTTCTCGCGCGGCACCGGGCCTTGGTTTACGACAGCCGGGGGGTAGTGGTCGCCGGCGCCCCGGTAGACCACGTCCTCTCTCGCCAAAGCGTAGCTTCCTTACCCGAGCTCGGGCTCGACCGCCCGGATGAGCCAGTCGCCGGCCACCTTCTCCCACTCCGGATGGGTGGAGGCGTCGATGTAGCGGATCGAGGCCTCGATCCCCGTCTCCTTGGCGAGGCGCTTGGCCTGCAGGGTGGCGATGGCGCTGTTGAGGACGATGCCGCTCCTCGCCAGGCCGTTCTCCTTGCAGACGAGGAGGGCCTGCCGGAGCATCTCCTGCGCCTCGGTGGGGAAGGCCCGCGAGTTGCGCATGTCGATCAGCAGGGCGAAGCCGCCGCTCCTCGGCTTGACCACGGTCTTCATCTCCTCGAGCATGGCGGCGCCGTCGTCGCGCCGCAGGAAGCCCTCGAAGGTCAGGCGGTATCCGAACTTCGTCTCCTCGATCTTGTGCATGGTCCCCATCTCCGGAACGCCGGCGTCGGCAGGCATCTCATTTGTTACTGGTGTGCCGTGAAGCGGCCCAAAGGGGGACAGGGCGAACCGCCCCCGCGGCGCCGGCCGTGCAAGGTCCGGCGATCAAGCCTCTTGCATATCCTCAAGTGATGGAGAAACTATATCTAGAGCTCGGAGGACGTCAATCCGGCGGCCCGGAGAGTCCCTCCGGCCTTGCTCGGGGGCGGTAAGTTCCGTATCCTACGGCGCACATTGAAGCCCGAAAGCGCCGGGGATGGTCGAGGGCTGGAGGTCGCGCCCTCGCGCTTCGCCCCCGTTCGAGGTGCCGCCGGCGGTGAAAGGAGAGAGCCTTGATCGGCAAGATGCTGGGTGCCGGCGCCCGTGCCGACGCGTGGTCCACCCGGTCTGACCGCGAGCGGTGGCCGGAGCAGCAGCAGGTGGAGATCCGCCCCGGCAGCGCCCTCGCCGGCTGGCTCATCGTCATCGGCCTGGGTCTGGCCGGCGGCGCCCTCTTAGGGATCGCCGTCTACCGCGGCGCGCCGCTGTGGATCGCCGTCGTCTTCCTGCTCGGCGCCGGGGTGGGCGCCGCCGCCTACGGCACCGAGGTCTACCGCTTCTACCGGCGTTTGGAGACCCGCGATCCCGGGGAGCGCCGGCTGCCGGCGCTCGCCGGCGACCTCTCGAGCCTGCAGGCCGCCTTCGAGCACCTGGGGGCCGGCGACCTGGTGCGGGCGGTCGAGAACACCCGCGCGCTGCCCGAGCGGGTGGCCGCCATCTTCACCGCCGCCGGCCGCGCCCTGGCCTCGCTCGCCGAGCAGATCCAGGACAGCTCGATCGAGGTCGCCTCCTCGGCCGACGAGGTGAACCAGATCGCCTCCGACCTCGCCTCCGGCTCTTCGGAGCAGGCGGCGTCGGTGGTCGAGATCACCGCCGCCATGGAGGAGCTGGCCCGCACCGCCTCGCAGATCGCCGCCAACGCCACCCGCCAGGCGGCGCTCGCCGAGCGCGCCGAAGCCTCCGGCGACGCCGGCTCGGCGGCGGTCGACGAGGCGGTGACCGGAGTCGAGGAGGTGCAGAAGCGGATCAGCGGCATCGCCTCTCGCGCCGACAACCTGGGGACGCGCTCGAAGGAGATCTACCGCGTCCTCGACCTCATCACCGAGATCGCCGACGAGACCCACATCCTGTCGCTGAACGCCGCCATCGAGGGGGCGGCGGCGGGCGCCGACGGCCGGCGCTTCGCCGTCGTCGCCGAGGAGGTGAGGCGCCTGGCCCACCGCTCGCAGGAGTCGGTCGACTCGGTGCGCAACCTCCTGGACGAGTTCGCGAGCTCGATCCGCGCCACCATCGTGGCGACCGAGGAGGGGAGCAAGGAGGCGAGCCGCGTGCTGGAGCGCTCGCGCTCGGCAGCCACCGCCATCGGCGCCCTGCGCGCCGCCGCCGGCGACACCGCCCGGGTGGCGCGCCAGATCTCGCTCGCCACCCAGCAGCAGAACGCCGCCTCGGACGAGGTGGTGATGACGCTCCGCGAGGTGAGCCAGGTGGTGCAGCGGATGACCGGCGGCTTGAAGCAGCTCTCCGGCACCGCCGACCGCCTGAACCGTCTCGGCTTGACCATCCAGCTCCTCGCCCAGTCGTTCCACTTGGGCTCGCCGCGGTCGCTCAAGCACCTGGTCGAGGATTGGGCCTCCCAGCTCGAGCAGACCAAGAGCTCGGGCGACATGCAGCGGGTGCTGGACGGCTTGATCGACAAGACCCCGTTCATCGAGATGGCCTACTTCGTCGACACCAGCGGCTACACGGTGGCGCTCTCCTTCCATCAGGAGGAGAGCGCCGGCCGCAAGCTCCTGGGCGCCGAGGGGGCGCGGGAGATCGACATGACGCGCCGCCCCTGGTACCGCGCGGTGGCCCGCGAGCGGCGCACGACGCTGACCTCGCCCTACCAGTCGATCCAGAGCGGCGAGCCCTGCTTCACGGTGGCGGCGCCGGTGCGCCGCGGCAGCCAGCGCGAGTTCGCCGGCGTCCTGGGGATCGACGTCAACATCAACGGCTGGATGCGGATCTAGGAGCAGGATGTCGCCCGACGCTCCCCAGAAGGATCCCTCCTCCGGCGCCGCTCCCCGGGCGGCCGGCAGCCACCTCCTGGTGCGGGCGGGCGATTACGTCTGCGCCCTGCCGCTGACCTCGGTGCGGCGGGTGGTGCGGGCCCTCCCCATCCACCCGCTGCCGGGCTCGACGGCGGAGTTGAAGGGCCTTTCGGAGTTCGGCGGCGAGCCGCTGCCGGTCCTCGATCTGGCGCGCCTCATCGCGGCTCCCCCCGGCGCCAACCCCGCTTTCCCGGTCACCATCGTCGCCTGGGCGGGACCTGCCGAAGCCCGCGAGATGGTGGGCCTCTCGGCGGACGCCGCCCTGGAGGTGGTCGACGTCCCCCTGAGCTCGGTCGTCGGCGGCGACGGCGCCTTCGTCTTGGGCGAAGCGAGCGTGGGCGGCGAGATCGTGCGCGTTCTCGACCTCGAGGCCCTGG
>DATNKQ010000277.1:0-6182 GCA_035603315.1 Thermoanaerobaculia bacterium | reverse complement strand
TCGTCACCTCGAAGACGGCGTCCCAGCGGTTGGAGGCCGTCTCGTCGGGGCTGAAGACGCGGAAGTTGCGCGCCTCGCGGTTCCGCTCCAGCAGGTCGCGGACGAGCCGCCCCTGGATGCGGGTCGCTTCCGCGTCGACGGCTCCCGGCGCCGGGACGTCGACCGCGTAGTCGCAGAAGTCGGGCATCCGCAGCTCCTGCCGCAGCAGGCCGCCGTTGGCGTGCGGGTTGGCGCTCATCCGCCGCTCGTCCTGGGGCGCCAGACTGGCGAGCTCTTCCACCAGCCGGCCGCTGGCGTCGAACAGCTCCTCCGGCCGGTAGCTCTTCATCCACGCCTCGAGCATCGCCAGGTGAGCGGGGCTCTCCGCCAGCCCGGTGAGCGGCACCTGGTGGGCGCGGAAGGTGCTCTCGACCGCCACGCCGTCGACCTCCCTGGGCCCCGTCCATCCCTTCGGCGTGGCGAGGACGATCATCGGCCAGGCCGGCCGCCCACCCGCGCTGCCGCCGCCGCCGCCGCGGGCGGCGTCCTGGATGGCGCGGATGTCGTCGAGCGCCCCGTCGAGCGCTGCCGCCATGAGCTGGTGCATGGCCGCCGGCTCGCTGCCCTCGACGAAGCGCGGCGCCCAGCCGTAGCCGCGCAGCAGGCTCGCGAGCTCCGACCGGGGGATCCGCGCCAGAACCGTCGGGCCGGCGATCTTGTAGCCGTTCAGGTGGAGGATGGGCAGCACGGCGCCGTCCGCCGCCGGGTTGAGGAACTTGTTGGAGTGCCAGCTGGTCGCCAGCGGGCCGGTCTCCGCCTCGCCGTCGCCCACCACGCAGCAGACCAGGAGGCCGGGGTTGTCGAAGGCGGCCCCGAAGGCGTGGGACAGCGAGTAGCCCAGCTCGCCCCCCTCGTGGATGCTGCCCGGGGTCTCGGGGGCGACGTGGCTGGGGATGCCGCCGGGAAAGGAGAACTGGCGGAAGAGCTGCCGCAGCCCCTCCTCGTCCCGCGACACGCGGGGGTAGACCTCGCTGTACGTCCCCTCCAGGTAGGCGTTGGCCACCATCCCCGGCCCGCCGTGTCCCGGGCCGGCGACGTAGATGGCGTCCAGGCCGCGCTCGACGATGGCGCGGTTCATGTGCACGTAGACGAAGTTCAGGCCCGGCGTGGTGCCCCAGTGCCCGAGGAGGCGGGGCTTGACGTGCCCGAGCGCCAGCGGCTCGCGCAGGAGCGGGTTGGCGAGCAGGTAGATCTGTCCCACCGAGAGGTAGTTGGCGGCCCGCCAGTAGGCGTCCATCCGGCGCAGCAGGTCGGCGGATAGGGGCTCGTGCATCCGGGGAGCATATCCAGAAGCTGTCGTTTATGTAGGGGAGGGGCTTGTCCCCTCCCGGGTGGGCGGAAGGCGCGATTCCGGAAGTTTCCCCCTCCCGGGCGGAGACAAGCCCCGCCCCTACATAGAAGCAAGAGGGCAGGCGGCTTAGCTCAGCCAGCCCTGCACCCAGGGCGTGTGGTAGAGCACCCACGCGCCCACCAGCAGGGTGCCCGCTCCGATGACCGCCTCGAGTCCGTTGTACCAGCCGGTGAGGTTCCGCGCAGTGCCCTGGAGAGGGAGGGAGATGACGGCCGCCAAGACCGCCATGCCGGCGATCGAGCCGACGCCGAAGACGGCGATGTAGGCGACGCCGAGCCAGGCGGAGGAGAGGGTGGTCAGGGTCAGCAGCAGCAACGCCGCCGAGCCGGCGAGGCCGTGCACCAGGCCGACGAGCAGGGCGCGGAGCGGAAACCCCTCCCCGTGCGCGTGCCGGTGGTGGTCCGGGTCGTGCGCCTCCTCGGGGGAGTGGCCATGGGCGTGCAAGTGGACGGTGCCGTCGTCGTGCCGGTGGAGATGGAGGTGGATGCGGCGCCGGCGCAGGCGGAGGAGGACGTCGGCGCCGAGCAGGAGCAGCATGACGCCGACGGCGCCTTCGAGGGCGGCGGCGAGGCGCGCGGAGATGGCGGCGCGGAGCAGGAGGCAGGCGCCGCCGACGACCAGGAGGGTGAGGGTGTGCCCGAGCCCCCAGACCGCGCCCTGGAGGACGGTCCCGCGCATCCCCTTGCTGCGCGTGGCGAGGCTGGCCACGGCGGCCAGGTGATCGGCCTCCAGGGCATGGCGCATGCCGAGGAGCAGGCCCAGGAGGAGCAGCGAGATCATGGCCGCTAGATGAAGCGGTACCCGTAGGCGAAGGGATCGTCTTCCTGGGCCACTTGCTCGATCGCTTCCACTGCCTCGCTGATCGTCATGCGACTGCGGTGTCGCTGAGGCCAGCACAGCATGCCGGGGAAGAAGCGGCCCTGCTCGCGATATCTCTTGGGGCGCCAGAGCGCCCGCTCATCGCTCGACAGGACGATATAGCCGTGATCAAGGGCGTAGGAGAAGACCTGTTCGTCGTCGGAGCCTTGCCCGAGCTCGGGTAGATCGACGACGCGCAACACCACCCAGTCGCGTCGTTGCAGCGCCTGAACCAGCGACCGCGGCACGTGCTCGTCCACGAGCAGCGGAAAGCGATCCGCCATTCAGTGGCTGGCCTGTACCCGTTCGCTTTCGGCCTTCTGACCGAGGTCCTCGTCTTCAGCGAACGCAGCATCGATCTCTGCCTGGTGGTCATAGTAGTAGGCCAACGCAGAGTGGATCTCGCTCAGCGTCAGGGTGCGCGATGAGAAGTACTCCCTGAGCTGCTCGTCAGGCACGCCGGCCTTGTATGCACCGACGACGTCCATGACGCGCACGCGAGTACCAGCGATGCACGGTCTTCCGCTCATCACCTGGGAATCCGTCGAAACGTGGGGATACGCGAGCGCCGATGCAGTTGCCATGGCCGTAGAATTCTAGCACTGCTCAAGGAGAGGCAACGTAAGCTGTTTGTTCTAAAGAGTATCCCCAACGGGGCTACCCTCGCGCCGCGAGGAGTTGTCAGTACTTTTTCCGTACCTGGTATTCTCCATTTGAGGTGCCGCCATGTCCGCTGCAACGAGCCATCGTGACGAGGGGATCGCGGCCGATCGCGCGAAGGAAATCCTGGCCGAGCACGAGACCCTGACGTTGACTCCCCGCGACTGGGAGGCCTTCCTGGCGGCGCTCGACGACGCCGACCGGCCCCGCCCGCGTCTCGCCGCGGCGGCACGCCGCTACCAGAAGCAGCGCCACCGTGATGCCGGTTGACTGGCACGTCGAACCGCTACAGCGACCTCATGGAGACTCGGCTGGGAGGGTGAAAGCCAGAATCCGGTTCTTCCCTGACTTCGACGAGCCTCTCCTCGACGAGGTCAAGGCAGCCTTCCGCGGTGAAGGCGAGTGAAGCTCTTCGATTCTAAATGGTATCCCTAACGGTAACCAGTTCGAACGCTGTTACAATTCGCTGATCCGAAGGTGAGCGGAGTGGGTGCGGACCGAAAAATTCGGCCGCGCAAGTGAGGAAAGCAGTCCGCCGAGGCCCCCGGGACTGTCCGCGACACTCCGGGCACATTCCCGCGCACGCCGTACGCTTCCCCTCGCCCTTCGCGCTGAGTAGCCGCGAGCTCGGAGCCGAGCCGGCCGCCCTCCCCGGCTGTGGAATCTGACCGGGTATGGAAAGCTCCGGGCCACCGCACACCCGCCCCCGGACCTTCCCACACCCGTTGGAAATCCCGCCCCCAACCGCCACGCGGGATTTCCACAGCTACACACAGCCGCGGCGACGAGGGACCAACCCTGAAGGACTTCCCCGCGCCCGCGTCCGCGGACCGACCTCCGTGCAGCCACCCGCCGCCGTGAGAGACGACCACCCATCCGCCCACCGCCTCTCCGCCATCCCTGTTGCGTGGACGGCACCTTCCGAGCCCTGGACGCCGGGTGGGCGCGCCCAAGGCTCCGGCCCTACCCCCACCCACCACGTGGACAATGTCCTCGGGTTAGATTGACAATTCGTCAAATGAGGAGTTATGGTAATTCCCTGGGTGGGGGCAGCCCTCTTTCCCGATCAACCCGGTTACGAAAGGAGCACTAGAATGTGGGAGTCGACCCGGTCCATAGTAAAGCATCGCCTCTTTATGCTGATCTGCGCCATGGCCATCGTGGCGTTCGCTTTTACCGCCAAACCTCCTTCGGTGGGTGCCTGCCCTTCCCAGGAGACCGATATCTTCTATTACACAGACAACACCTACTCCACCATGTGCGGCTACAAGATCATCACCTGCAACTGTAGAATCGTCCAATCCGGATGCGTCACGAGCTTCTCCTATACGGAAACATGGGATTGCTGAGGTGAGGGACGCTTGCGGCCTTGAGGCGGACGACGACCTGCGGACCGCCCTCGCCAGCTCCACCGACCCGGCGGCCCTCAGGCCTGCCCTCCGCCAAGTAGCGCTCGCCGTTTCGATGGCTGACATCCTGAGCTGCCTTCCGGGATTGAGCCTCCAGTCAAATATCCCCAACGGCGGCCAGTTCGAATGATCCTGAAGAACCTCCCCCGCCCACGTCCTCGGACAGCTCTCAGTGCTGCCGCCCGGCGCCGTGAGGGACGACATCGCCCACGCCCCACCCTCGCTCCGGCATCCCTGAGTGGTGGACGCCCACCGCCTCTCCACCGTCCCTGCTGCGTGGACGGCACCGTCCAAGCCTGGACGCCGGTCACGCAGCCGGAGGCTACGGCCCTGCCGCCCCCCATCCACCGGGCCTCCGCTCCTCCGTCGTCGTGCCCAATCCACATCCATCCCAAAAGCATCTGATCTCCGCCGACCGCCCCCTTTCCCGAACCGCTCACGAGGTCGCGCCCCCACCAGAACGCTGAGGAAGGTCTGCAAGTCACAAGAGGAGAGATTCGAACACCCGTAACTCCCTAATTCTACAATGATTTATACACCTTCATCACCTCCGCATGGTGTTGGTATCCCCAACGGGATTCGAACCCGTGTTGCTGCCTTGAAAGGGCAGAGTCCTAGTCCACTAGACGATGGGGACAGAGCCGCGGAGGCAAGCGGCGGCGCGGGCGCGCCCGACGGTGCGATAGGCTACCACACGGCCAAAGGTCGGGAGCCTTTGCGGATCTCTTCTTGACGGCCTTGGTAGACTTGTTGCACGGGAGGTGGGGATGAGCTCGAATCGCGATCGTGGGATGGCAGGCACCGATACGCTGGAGGCGCCGGCGAGCAGGGTGGGGAGCCTCGCGGATCGATACAGGGAAGTCCGCGGCACCACCGACTGGCTCGTGGAGCCGCTGTCGCCCGAGGACTGCGCCGTGCAGGCGATGCCGGACGCCAGCCCCGCCAAGTGGCACCTGGCGCACACCAGCTGGTTTTTCGAGACCTTCGTGCTGGAGCGCGGAATCCCCGACTTTCGGCCCTTCCATCCCGACTTCCGCGTCCTCTTCAATTCCTATTACAACTCCCTGGGAGCCCAGCACCCGCGGGCCGAGCGCGGCCTGGTGACGCGGCCCGGGTTCGACGAGGTGCGCTCCTACCGGCAGCACGTCGACCGCCTGATGGTCGATCTCCTGGAGGGCGGCGACGTCGAGCACCTCGCCGGGCTCGTCGAGGTCGGCCTGCAGCACGAGCAGCAGCACCAGGAGCTGATCCTCACCGACCTCAAGTACCTGCTCTCCCGGAACCCCTTGAAGCCGGCCTACCGGCACTGCCCGGCGCTGCCCGAGGCCGCGGCCCCGCCTCTCGCCTGGCATCGCTTCGCGGAAGGGCTGCGGTCGATTGGGCACGACGGCCCGGGCTTCGCTTTCGACAACGAGGGGCCGCGCCACCGCGTCTTCCTCGAGACTTTCGAGCTCGCTTCGCGGGCCGTCACCAACCGGGAGTTCCGCGCCTTCGTCGAGGATGGCGGCTACGAGCGGCCCGAGCTCTGGCTGGCGGACGGCTGGAACGAAGTGCGCGCCCGCGGCTGGCGGGAGCCGCTCTACTGGGAGCGGGAAGGCGGCGGGTGGGAGACGATGACGCTCTGCGGCATGCGCGAGCTGGACGCCGACGCGCCGGTCTGCCACCTGAGCTTCTACGAGGCCGACGCCTACGCCCGCTGGGCGGGGGCGCGCCTGCCGACCGAGGCGGAGTGGGAGATCGCCGCCGCCGCCGCGCCCATCGCCGGCAACTTCGTGGAGAGCGGGTTCCTCCATCCCGCGCCCGCCGCGGCGGATGAGGACGGTCCGGCCCAGCTCTTCGGCGACGTCTGGGAGTGGACGCAGAGC